>JAGQOZ010000383.1 GCA_020426955.1 Planctomycetales bacterium | reverse complement strand
ATTTTGCTGTACGGTTGTCGGGCCGCAAATGGCGTTCAGGGTCTTGCGCTGCTCAATACGTTGGCTGAGCTCACCGGCGCAGATGTCGCCGGATCCACGAACCAATCGGGAGCCTCGCAGTTTGGCGGTGATTGGCAGCTGGAACGGGCTATCGGCATGGTATCCGTCAGTGACACCATCGTGGCGGCGTTGGACGCATCTGTCGTCACAGCCTTGCCCATTACTATCTACGCGGCTGGTCAAACTGGCGACGAACAGATGCAGTTGTTGATCGATAACGTGGTGGTTCAGACTTGGTCAAATGTGTCAGGAGACGCCACAAGCGGTAGCTTCGAAACATTCACATACGACGCGGACGGTGTTTCGGCCGATAGAATTCGAGTTGCCTTTACCAACGATTTGTATGATCCCACTGCGGGGATCGATCGTAATTTGCGAATCGACCGCATTGAAGTCGACGGGCATTCGTTCGAAACAGAAAGCCCCACGGTGTATTCCACCGGCACTTGGCTGCCGGCAGACGGGATCGCTCCGGGGTATCGCCTAAGCGAAACCCTGCACGGCAACGGTTACTTCCAATACGCAGAGCAAGCCAACAATGGAACAGAAATTGACATTCATGCCTACGGAAATGATGGTTCGGAATCTATGGAACTGCGCATTGACGGAGTTGTTGTGCAGTCGTGGACCAACGTGGGGACAACGCTAGGTCACTTCCACTACACGCATACCAGTCCCGTGACAGCTGACCAAGTGCAGGTTGCCTTCACTAACGACGTCTACGATCCGGGTAAC
The DNA here is from genome assembly GCA_020426955.1 of Planctomycetales bacterium. Classification (GTDB taxonomy): domain Bacteria; phylum Planctomycetota; class Planctomycetia; order Pirellulales; family Pirellulaceae; genus JAGQOZ01. The sequence continues at coordinate 5,253 of JAGQOZ010000383.1, read as the reverse complement.
AATATTGATCTGAATCTGATTGTGGATCACGTCGCGCTAGACGGCCAGGTGTTTGAAACAGAAGCTCCTACGGTTTATTCGACCGGTACTTGGCTTCCCGCTGACGGGATAACGCCAGGATATCGCCAAAGCGAAACGCTGCACGGTAACGGATACTTTCAATATGCCGATTCGCCCACCGGCGGTTCCGAAATTGTGATTCTTGCGTCCGGTGCCACCGGAGACGAAGACATGGAATTGCGAATCGACAATACGGTCGTCGCGGTTTGGAATTCGGTGGCAACTTCCCCACAAGCCTATCGCTACGTGGCCGAAGATACCGTGACAGCGGCACAAGTCCAAGTCGCGTTCACCAATGATCTGTGGGATCCGACCAACGGAATCGATCGGAATCTACGCGTCGATTACCTGCAAATCGATGGTTCCCTCTTTCAGACCGAAGCCGCCAACGTCCAGTCCACCGGAACCTATCAAGACGGCATTGGTGTTGTGCCTGGATTTTATCAAACGGAATTGCTGACCAACAATGGTCACTTTCAATATGACGCCGTGACAGGCCCGCCCGGAACGATCGGTGTGTTGACACCCTATTTGATCTTTGACGAATCCGCCGGGGATGTTTTGGTTACGGTTACTCGCACGGGTGGCACCTCCGGAATTGTCCAGGCGGACTATTCATTTGTTTCTGAATCAGCAACGGCCGAAGTCGATTTTCATGGACATGACGGCACGCTGACGTTTGCTGACGGTGTCACGCAACAGACTATTGACGTTTCGTTAACGGAAGATCTGTTCTACGAAACGGACGAAACGTTTCGTATTGAATTGTCGAATGTCACCGGCGGCGCCACATTAGGCACATCCACCACGCAGATCACCATCGTTGACAATGATCAGCCAGTTGATCGAGGTACCATTCAACTGAGTCAGACTAGTTACCAAATTGCCGAAGACGCGGCCAACGTGTTGATCACCATCCAGCGCGTCGGCGGATCGACTGGAGACGTCACTGTGGACTTTGCCACGATTGCTGATTCGGCGACCGCCAATCAAGATTACACCACAACCGTGGGCACGCTGACATTTGCTGACGGCCAAACCAGCCAGACTGTGATGATTCCCATTGTCGATGACACCTTGATCGAAGGTGACGAACGACTGGTCGTGGGGCTCAGCAACGTTACCGGCGGAGCAACATTGGGTACGGATCTTGCCGAAGTGATCATTGCGGATAATGACTCGGTTCCGTCCGGCCCCATTTTTTTTGACGACTTTGAAATAAACCGAGGCTGGCAGACAAATCCGAATGCTACCGATACTGCCACCACGGGACAATGGGAAGTGGCCGACCCGGAACCGACCTCCGCGTCCACCGGCAACGGCTTCATTCAGTTGGGTTCGGCAACCAGCGGCAACCGGACTTTGGTGACCCAAGCAGCGGCGGGCTCCAGCATCGGTGATTTTGATATCGACAATGGCATTACTTCGGTCTTGTCACCTGTGATCTCGCTCCCGAACGGTGCTCCGCTGCAATTGAGTTTCAACTACTACTTTGCTCATCAAAACAACACAACGGCCGACGATTTTCTTCGAGTTTCCGTTATTGGCGATGGTGGTACGACGGTGATCTTGGAAGAACGTGGCGCGGCAGTGGAACGCTTGGCTGCCTGGACGACGGCGTCCGCGGATGTGAGCGGACTGGGTGGTTCGAATATTCGCATTTTGGTCGAAGCGGCTGATGCTGGCACCGGCAGTATCATCGAAGCAGGACTGGACGATGTGCTAATCGAAGTTCCTGGTGCGAGTCCAGGACTGTTGTCTTGGGACGTCAGTTCCAGCAGCGTGAACGAAGACGCCAATGTTGCCACGTTGACCATCAATCGCTTGATAGGAAGTGCCGGCGCCGTTCAAGTGAACTACGTGACACAACCCGACACGGCCGGTGCGGGCAGCGATTTTGTGACAAGCTCCGGAACGGTGCAATTTGCCAATGGACAAACTTCGGCTCAAGTGCAAATCCCTATCCTTGATGATACGGCTCCGGAAAACTCGGAAAGCTTCTTTGTCACACTTTCGTCACCGACCGATGGTGCTGAACTAGGTTCGATTTCCCAGACGCAAGTGGAAATTATCGACAATGATGTCGCTGGTTACTTGCCCGATTTGACTCCGATTGCTTCCACCTTGAATGAAAACCGCTATGTGGATACGACCACTCAGCCGGGTCGAGCGTTACTGCGGATTTCGACGGAAGTGGCCAACGCCGGAACAGGTCCGCTGGAGCTTTGGGGTGGCGCCGTCAACGGCGGAACGCAAGAAGTTTACCAGCGAATCTACCAAGCCGGTGGTGGTTCCACCGACGTTTTGGCCGGCGAATTCATTTACCACCCTCAGCATTCGCACATCCATTTTGAAGGGTTTGCACTTTATCGCCTTCGCGCCATCAATCCTGACGGAACTGCCGGCGCAATCATTGCCGAAGGAGGCAAGACCAGTTTCTGCTTGATCAATATTCGACAGCGATTCCCCGATGCCACGGCCAACGCCGGTGTGGTTCATGGACGAGGCGGTAACACGTGTGGTTCGGTTCAAGGTATCAGTGCTGGCTACGCAGACGTCTACGGTTCGAACTTGCCCGACCAATGGATTGACATCACGGATGTCGCCAGCGGGAATTATTGGCTAGAAGTGATCGCTGACCCAGACAACAGTGTGATCGAATTAGATGAAACCAATAACAGCACCATGATCCAGATTGCGGTGAGCAATCCGTTTGGACTGTAACCACATTCATCCGTGCAGGCGGAACGGTTTTGCATGCCGATTTCGCCTGAAGACGGCCGAAGACGCCAATATCAAACCAGCCAAATTTGGTTGCCCGGCGTTGATTATAGGCGCAAGTAAAGTCGACTTCGGTCCAAATATTCCATCATGGCGTAGGTAATGCACAGGAAGACTGCCAGCCCCAACAAGCAGAACCACAACGGCGAATCGCGCGGCACCAACGATCCAATCGAGGCGGCCGTCATGTGGTGCAAAATGTAGGCTAATAACGGGTTTTGCCCGAGTACTCGGAAAATTCGCCACTGCCAATGGAAAACGTCTGACACCGCTATAAACAGTCCAAACACCAAGACGTTCCAGCCCGTGGCCAACAGGATAAACGAAGCAGACACGGTGCGTTTGCTGGCCATCCAATAGTTCACTTCGCGAAATTTAGGCGGCGGCGTTAGTGGAGATTCGGTGATTCCGTTTCGCCATGCACTTACATCAAAACCGGTCGCTGGCCACACAGGCGAATCCGACAATACGGATCGCTGATTCGGGTTTGCTGTTGCCGATGCCGTCGTCGCCGACAACGTGTCGGGGTACATGGCGCTAATCGCAAACAACGCCTGTCCAACAGCCAAAAGCAAAACGCCTATCGACACCAAGTACGCGGCAGCCGAGCCTGGCCGTGTGCGCAGTGCGGCCACCAAGTCATACGCCAGCGTGCCTAGCAACATGACAAACGACCAGGTGGCCAGACCAAAACAGCCACCGTCCCAGCAGCGAATGCCGGTCGTTCCCAGCCACGCATCCAACCAGTTTTGGATTCCGTGCACAAAAGCAAAGTTAAACCATCCGCTCAATCCCACGTGCGCCGCCAACAAACCGACCGCGCCGAATATGCGAACGGCTGCGCTTCGCCCCACGATGGGTAGCAGCAACACTTGTATCATGCCGATAATGGCCAGAACTTCCCACATCCGAGCCTTCAATAGCGCGAAGCAGAAGACCAGTACGGATGTTTGGTTCCAATCGGCCCAGTTGGATATGGAAACGCCAAAGCCGTAGATCATCAGCGAAAGCAGAACCAGCGCCAACGAACGACGCACAAATTGCCAAACCGTTGCCGTGACACTCTGCTGTTGCCGTCGTTTCAGCCAAGTCAGCCGAAAGGACATGCCCGCAGCGAACAAGAATCCCGGCAAGATCGAATCGGCGTAGCTAATGTAGTTTTCGTTGTGTTTCAGCAAATGGTGAATACTGTCTTGATGTCCTAAGAAGTCAACGACAAACATGCCTAAAACGGTATAGCCACGGAATTGATCCAACGACAGAATTCGTTTTGATTCGTTGGCCACAGCGTTTGTTGAACTCACGGACACCGCGTCTAACTCCAGGGACGTGACTTATTTGTCCAGCAATTCCGCTTCGCGAAATGTCAAATGGTTGATGACGGTTCGTGCGTCTGAAGTGAAGACCGCGTGGATAGTACCATCGCGACTTTGAATCACAAACGGATAGGCGTACGGCCCTTCACCGGTGACCAAATCAATACGATGTGGATACGACTTGTCTTGGTCCGTCGACAGCGCTGCAGAAAGCGGCGTGCGGGTATTCATGCTGTTGTTGTAAACTAGCAACAAGTTGCCACTCTGCAATTTCAAGAAATCGACGGCTGAATTCGGATTAGGAAATTCGGAATCACGTCCTTCGCTCCAAGTGTGTCCGCCGTCTGTCGATTCGGACCGCACAATGTAACCCGTTTCTGTTGGTTCGTAACCTCCGCCACGACGACAATACGCGACTAAACGGTTGGGCGAAATCTCGGCCGCGCCGGGTTGAATATTCCCTTTCGCAGAAACGATCATGCCCGAGTCGGTCCATTCGCGGTGTCCCTTTTTTAAGCGAAGAAAACGAGACGCACTTTCCGGTTCCACTCGTTCACGATCTTCGCCTTTTTCGTGATAGACGGGCAACAAATAGTCGCCGTTGCCGAGCACAATTGGTCGATTCCTGACCATCATGCCTTGTTCGAAAGCAATGATCCGCGAATCCGACCATGTCACACCTCGATCCTTGGACAGCTTACATTTGATCCGCGAGGTCGACCAGGTTTCGCCGTAGCGGCAGACATAAAACAGCCAGACGATTCCATCGGGAGCTTGCCACACCACGGCATTCCCTTCGGATCGATCGGGCGTGTCTGCGATAATTCGAGGCGTGGACCAGTTGTCTTCGCCTTGATTCTTTCGCATACCGTAGACGGCGGTGTCTTCCGCGTATTCTCCTTCGCCGCTGTAGTAGGCGATGAACAAATCACCGTTGTCAAACTCTTCGATCGAAGAAGGATGCTTGTAGCGACCAGGGAATTCCGGCCCGAGCACTCGATGCCGTTCCACGGCGCCCACTTCCAAGCAACTCGTTAGCAGCACGCCCCACACGCACCAAACTGACAGACAGCGTCCCATGTTGATTGACCTTCGT
>JAGQOZ010000382.1 GCA_020426955.1 Planctomycetales bacterium | reverse complement strand
ACTTCAATTGCGGCGAGCGGTCGTCACAGAGGGCAACGCGTACATCGTCCCGATTGAAATGAACGGCAGCGGCGCCCTGCGAACCACGCTCATGAATCCCACGACTACCGCAGATGACATGGATTCGGTACTGGACGAAATTCGGCGAGTAGGAAAGAAGCTCTTAACGCAAACGTCCTAGTGGAACACGGAAACGACAATCAATGTGATCGTCGCTAACGCTTTTGAATTTTCTCTTCGTCGTAGCCCGACGCGTTAGCTTTGAAGTTACGTTTTTTCATAGCCCGACGCGTTAGCTTTGAAGCTGGGCTTTTTCCTAGCCCGAAACGTAAGTGAGGGGAAATTGAGCGCTTTTGAAATCCCTCGCTGACGCTTCGGGCTAGGAAATTCTGCCGAAAAACGTAAATGTGTTATTCGACTTCTGCGATTGTCTCTTCTGTTTCGTCTTCTGCGTCGTCGCTATCCGGAGTTTCTACGTTTTGGATAATGGCGTAGGCTTCGGTGATCCAATTCGCATATTCAGGATTGTCTTGGATCTGTCCTGCCACGGATCGAGTTTCCAGGATGGCGCCCATCCATGAATTCGTCGATTCAGACAATTGATGACACGCTTCCACATGAGCAAACGTTGTTTCGTTCACCGCCACAGTGGCTCGGCTCGTAACGTCCCAGAAACCTGGCAACGTAGCTTGCCCGACAGTGAAGTGACAGCGACTGTCATCTCCACCGGTCAACTCGTTTACCATGGGCAACAACATGGTGGTGTTGAAAAAATTAGGATTGTTTTCATATTCTGCGTCCGTGCCTGCTGAATTGGCCATGAAGGCGATCGACAGCACAATGTGATCCGACGTTTTGGCGGTTAGTCGCAAGACCGTCAAATTGTCGTCGACATCGGTTTCCGCCAACTCCCAGCGACCGACGGGATAGTGCACCGAGTAATCACCGACAGTGCGAGTCACCGCGGCGCGGCCATTGATGACGTCATTTTCTTCTTCAGCCGTGACCGACACACACAAAGTTGACACTAATAACACAGACAAGATTGTTCGCATGAGATTTCCTTGGAAAAGAGTCGAATGAGACGCCCCCTCGATTCTTATAGCTCGTCACAATGACAGGCTTGGCGTCTTGGCGAACTTTTGCGTAAAAAACCGTGAAATCTCAAAGCGATTGCAAAAACGCGATCAAATCAGACAACTGCTGTTGCGTTGCGTCATCTGGTACTTGATGCCGACGTTGCCGAACGACATCATCAATCCCCGCTGCAGTAGCGTCATGGAACAATCTCTGCCGCTGACTGACTCCTCGCAAAGAAGGCGGATTGAACTGCCGATGACCGGACGCATCTTGAAAACCGACATCGTACGTGACGTTCGAAGTGTACGCCGCATCGGGTTGATGACAATCGGCACAACCGAACCGATGAAACACTTGCTGCCCGTGACGCTGTTGGTTCGCATCCAGGGTTTGACGAGCTGCTCGTAGCGAAGGCGGTGGCGCCAATGATTTCACAAAGGCCGTCAACGCTTGCACTTGTTCTTCCGTGGGCTCCGGACCGTTCATGGTGGTGTGAATTGATTTGCGAATCTGATGTTCGATCTTCGCTTGGTTTCCCAGCCAAGCCCACGGCGGCGTATCGACGGCACCTAATAGTGAATGAATGCGTTTGGCGTCGCCGTGGTCTTCGTCTCCTAAGGTGTCGGCCAGCAATCCGTTGCTGTGCCCATCCGTATGACAGCTGTGGCAACTGAACCAACCGTCGGTGGACAATCGAGCGTCATAGAAAAGACGTTCGCCCTGTTCTACTTGTGACAACGCAGTGGCCTGATCATCCAACGCAGCGGCCTCATTCAATGCGACAGTGTGGATTACTTTCTTGCGCTGCAAATCGATAATAGAAACAGAATCGGCCAGCCAATTGCCTACAAACAGCTTCGATTCGTCGGCGTTCAACGCCAAAGCGGTCGGACGGTCTTGCACGGCCAGCCGCACAAAATGCTGCCCCTTCGGATCGCTGATTCCCACTTCGTTGACACCGCTGAAACAAATGATTTGTCGCTGTTCGCTGGTCAACAACAGTCCTGTCGGGTCACCAGTCGCGCGGTCCGGATGCCCCAAAAAGTGAACTCGATCGGCCGTTTGCTCCGGAACGCCCGCGTGAACTTCCGCCAGACTGACGTGCCGAACCAGCGTCGACATCACATCGCCCCAATGCACATTGGATTGCGTGGTGGGATATTCATGATTGGAAGTCAGCATGGTCATCAGCACGCTCTGACCATCCGCAGCCAGTGCCATATCGGCAATGTTATGACTGGACGAAAGATGATGCGTCTTCCGTATTTTGGCGTCGTCGACATCCACCACCGCCAAATGGCCTCCAAAGGCATCGGCCACTAACACGGTCCCATCCGCCAGAGGCAACTGGCGTTTGGGAGCAAAATCCAAATCGATCGTCGTTTGGTCAATACACGTTCCGTTTGAGTCGAAGGTCAGTTTGGTCCATTGCCGAGCCCACAGGGACGTAACTGACAACGTTGTGGCATCAAGTCGTGCCACGTGAACCGGCGAATGAGGCACGGCAATGACTTCGGTTTCTCGCCAACCGCCGGACTCTCTGACAAACATCCGCACACAATGACTCGCTCTATCCGCAATGGCCAAACGATCATCGTTCAGCATAGCCAAATGCGCCGGCCGACTACCAACCTGCCAACGTTGGACCACTTGGAACGACTCCGTGTCGATGGCCAGCAGCTGGCCCGATTCGGTCAGCACCAAGCAGTGTGACGAAACGTGGTCATATTGCAGCGCAATGGGGCGAATTCGCTGAGCGAACAAGGGTTCGTTCGACAGCAGCCCGCAAATCACACAAAGTGCCATGGTGATTGCGCGCATGTGAATCGCTTCGGACTTCGAATTCTGACGGATGGCGGTTCGGCACCAGCGAATCATCATAGTGGTCTCTCACCTTACCGGAATGAAGACGTCGGTGATCAAGTCTTGAGTGGGCGTGGAGTGTGGATCGTTTTGATAGACTTCTAACGAACAGCCTTTGGCATTCAGTTTTAGCTTTTTGTACCGAGCGTACTGATATCCGCCGCTCCACGCGTTCCCCATATGATGGTAGGCACCAGTGTGGCGAATTTGAAGATACTTTCCGCCGGGAATCGACCTGGCGACCAGCGAACTTGGCGCCGCAACGGACGACGGCACGGTCACGCCGCAGGTGAAATCAAAACGTTTGTCCTCAAGACAGACCGGGTCGTACAGCGAGAGGACTTCGCCATCACGAGGCAGATCTGCGGCAGTAAATGCTTGGTCCGTTTTTTCAAACGCTTTGGTCATCACCGGCCCGATTTCCGCCAACGAAGCAGAATCCTTAACGCCCAACATCCGCGCTGCTTCTCGATCAACCACTCCCATCACTTCCGATTTGGATTCCACTTTGCCGGTTTCCACAAAATCCTTCAGCATCTTGAGGCCTCGTTCATAATCCATCCCGATGTACGTATCCATTTTGGAAACCATCCAGAACATGAACCACGGCAGCTTGCCGTCCATATGCCAAGTGACTTCCGTGCCTTGGCGTTGACTGGCAAATTCGAAGCGGACTTGCGACACGCTGCGAAAAGGTTTGAAGAAGCGAATTTCATCATCAATCAGTTGCGGATGCTGCAAAGTCTTGTGTTCAATTTCGCCTTGCCCCACCAATTCGCCTTGCCATTGATAGGTGGAATGGACCGCGTTCGAATTTTCACTGACGGTGACTTCCGCATTGGGATCTACGCACAGCCAAGGTGACCAGGACGTCCAAGTTCGATAGTCAGCTACCGTTTCAAAAACCGTTTCAATGGGCGCATCGATTACAATCGACCGTTGAACATGATAGGCCGGCATGGCATTCCTTTCGGGGGATACTAAGACACATTGAAAAATTCGATCAGCGAGACTAGCGATGCTAACGGCAGGCAGACCTTTCAAGATACCAAATCTGCAGGCAAATTGTGATTGGATCGTCCCCGTGGTATTCTCGTGGTTAACAAACGAATCGAGGGCCAGACACTTCGCAAAGATTGGCTAAACGATTTTTTTTCACAATTGACCATTTGGAAAGGCTGCAATCGTGCGTCGAATCATTATTACCGGTTTACTTCTTATGTTTTCGAATTGTTGGCCTCTTTGCGCAGAAGACCTGTGGGTGACTTATGAAGGGCAAGCGGGGCCGGGCAAAGGCAAGAAGATTGTGTTGATTTCCGGCGATGAAGAATATCGTTCGGAAGAGGCACTGCCGATGCTGGGAAAGATTCTGGCGGTACGACACGGTTTCAACTGCACGGTGCTGTTTTCCATCAATCCGGACACCGGTGAAATCGATCCAGAAAATCAAACCAACATTCCCGGCATGGAAAAGCTGGCCGATGCCGACATGATGATCATTGCCACTCGATTCCGAGAGCTTCCCGACCAAGACATGAAGTACGTGGATGATTTTGTGAATTCGGGCAAGCCGATTTTGGGGTTGCGAACGGCGACGCACGCGTTCAATTTTTCGCGAAACAAAGACAGCCAATACGCCAAGTACAGTTTTAACGATCGACAGTGGAAAGGCGGCTTTGGTCAACAAGTTTTGGGCGAAACTTGGATCAATCACCATGGACATCACAAAGTCGAAGCAACCAGGGGCATCATCAATCCCGACCTCGCCGACCATCCGATTCTAAAAGGTGTCACGGACGTCTTTGGTCCCACGGATGTTTATGGAGTCAAAAATCTTCCGGATACCGCCGACGTGTTACTGAAGGGCCAAGTTTTGGAAGGGATGCAACCCGATGATAAACCGGTAGACGGTCCCAAGAACAACCCGATGATGCCGTTGTTTTGGACCAAAACGTTTACGGGCAGTCAAGGCAAGCCCGCTCGAATTGTCTGCACCACGATGGGCGCTGCCACCGATTTTCAGAATGAAGGTTTGCGTCGCGCAGTGGTCAACAGCGTTTACTGGGCCTTAGGTCTCGAAGATCTAATTCCGGCGGAATCCAACGTGGAAATTGTTGGTGAATTTGAACCAACCGAATACGGCTTTGGCGGTTTTGTGAAAGGTCGCAAACCAGCCGATCATAAGCTGTAAGCGGAACGAACGAAGCTGACACTTTTCCAGAGATTGGCGCCAACGTCCACTCCGTCCTGTGGTACGGAGTGGGCGTGCTGCGTTGGTGCATACCGTCTTCCACTATTTAAAGTGGAAGCCCAGTAGATGTCCTTGCATGCCCGCAAATGCGATGTTGATTTCGCAGGTGATGGTATTCTTCTTGCCCACGATTTCAAAATCCATTAGCAAGTTGGACGTTTGTTCGCTGAGCTCCAGTGATGAATCAACCAACCGCACAGAAACCACATCGCCCGACTTTTCCGTCATCCTCTGCATCATGGCGTCCAATTCCGATTCGTCTACTTCGGCTTGCAGCGATGCGTGCATCATATTCCACGCCGCTTGCGTTTGACCGCCCAAAAACTTGCGGATGAATTTGGAACCGAGCGAACGATATTCGTCGACAGACGTAAGTCCGTTTTCCAGCCAATTCTGAATTGCTTGGGATTTAAAGTCGAAGCTGACCAATTGGCCATTCAGGATTTCTAAGACCGAAGTTGCTTCGCCCTTTTCGAATTCCACGGTAGCTTCAATATGGTCGGCAGGTGTTTCGCCGTATTGGACCGTGTCCTGCTTGGTGATCCGCACTGATTTGACTTTTCCCAAGCGATGCTTGATTTCTCGAGAAAGCGTTGCCAAGACCGTTTCGTCCACTACTTTTTGCAAAGCCGGATGCATCATGTCATAGGCGGCGTCACTGTCGGACGCGAGTGCGTTGACAAATTGTTCCTGAGTTACGGTCGGTGCTGCTTGAATGCACTGCGTGAACAAAGCGGCAAAACAAATCAAAATGGTGCCGAGGCGTTTCATGTCAAAATCCTTGCAAAGTGGTTTGGATGTGGATAGATAAAGATCAATTCCACAACAAACGAAGCGAGATTTTGTGACAGACGCTACAAGAAAAAATTCGGAA
>JAGQOZ010000381.1 GCA_020426955.1 Planctomycetales bacterium | reverse complement strand
AGACTTGGCCGCCGATGTCAATGCATGGCTGGCGGGCGAACCCGTGTCCGCTTGTCGCGAATCCATTTTTGCTCGCATCATGCGTTGGTGCCGCAAACACCCGGTCACCGTCTCCACGGCTTTCGCGATCGTCACGACGCTGGCAATCTCGGCAAGTGTTGCGTCCGTGCTGATTGGTCGTTCGCACCAACGTGAACGCAGTGCCAGGCTGGAAGCCGTGACGGCGCACCAACAAGCAACTGAATCGAAGCGTTTGGCTTTGCAGAACCTCCAAGAATCGCGTCAGGCCGCCGACCAGTGGTTGCTGGAATTGAGCGGGAATCTGCAGTTCGTTCCGGGGCTTACGTCGCTGCGAACCAAGTTAGTGGATGACGCGCTTGCGCATTATCAACATTTCGCTGAATTGAATTCCGATGATCCTGATATTTGGCTGGAAGCCGTGCGGAATCAACTTCGAGTGGCTGACTTGCTACTGTTGTCCGAGCGAACCGAAGAAGCGCACCAAGCTTTTCGGGCGGTGGAAAATAGAATCGCCGAACGACACGCCTCCGCCCCGCACGATTTGCGTCTGGACATCGATGTTGAGTACCTTAATGCCGTCATTGGCCAAGTTCTGTGTACCAGCAAAACCGACGCTATGGGTGAATGGAATACGCTACGGCAACTTCGAGACGCTTTGGCCGCTTGCATCTTGCGGACGGCCGAGAGCCTGGATCATCTGGAAGCAAGAGGCGCCATCGGCCGTGCGTCACTGGTGATGGCACGCTGCTATGTCCTGCAACAAGATTGGCAGGCCGCAGCAGTAGAGCTTGATAGGGCCCATAAAGAATTTGAACACTTAGTTTCGCTTCGTCCCAACCGTTTTTATGCGTTGTGGGATACGGTGCTTCGTGAATTCGCAGAGGTTCGTACGAATCAGGGCGAATGGGACGCCGCGGTTCGCCTATACGAACAACGGATTTTAGGGCTTTCCAAGCGGTTGGAAGAAGATGGACAGCGGATTGATTGGTTAGAACAACGGGCTGTCGCCAAAATGAAATGTGCCAACCTGCAGCAGTCGTTACAGCGTTGGTCCCAAGCGGAGAGCTTGTATCGATCGGCCACCAATGACTTGAAGGCGAGCTGGGAAACGATGTATGGCTCGCACGTCCAAAATGAAAATCTGGCTATTGCCGAAGCGAATTTGGGAATGATTGCCGTGGCCAATCAGCGAGCGGACCAGGCGGTGGCGCATTTGCTGGACGCCAAGGAAACGTTTTTTTCGGCATTGCAACAGCAGGGCGCTACGGGCGAACGACTGGGACGGATGGCCGAAATCACCAGCGAATTGGCTCATGCTCTTTCGCAGCTGGGCGACGCATCCGCAGACGATCAATATCAACAGGCGGAACGAGTATTCGAACATTTGCGAAGTGAAGGATTGCAAACGCCTGGTGAACGCCAACGAGAACTCGAAATGCGTCAACAGTGGGCTCGTTATTTGGTGTCGCAAGGTCGAATTGATGAAGCCGCATACCAACTAGATGAATGTGACAAGATCTTGGCAGCGGACGATTCGCTGCAGACCAGCTGGATTTCGTGCAGTTTGAAAATGACTCGTCAAGAACTACAACTGCCGTCCACGTCCGCGACCAAATTGCATCGAACGGATGCGGTGGAAACGTTGTCGCAAGTGATATTGAAGGCAGAATCGGTACAGGAGAGATCGGCTGGTTTGCAACGCCTGACCTGGCACATTGCGGAAGGTGCCGTGCCAGTGGATGTGGCCAGTCTATCGTCTTTGAACCACATCGTGCAGGAAGGTGTGTTTAGTTCGGATCGAATTCGCGATGAAGCCCAAGCCGTCCTGGCGTGGCGGTTAGGTAATCGGGAACGGTTGCAGGGGTTGGTACAACATCTATTGGATCACAATCTAGAGCCTACTGTTCGAACGGTTGGACTAGCATCGATCGCTGCGATGCAAGCCGGAGAGGTTGACCAAGCTGAACGTTTTCGCGAACGCTTGCAGCGGCTAGCCGAACGTCTGCCTCAAGATTTGGCAGTTCAATTCTGGCTCGAACAGACGTTGGCTGCCACGAACGAAGTACGCTGATCGGGCGCAACCGGCATTAACCGACCGAATTCACTCGCTTACCACAATCGCCTAACACCATTTTTATCTCAGTGTATGGGGCAGCGGGAACGAGTCAACCGATATTCCACGGCAACCGCCGCGCCGTTTCTCTGCGTTATGCAAGCATCATGTCCTTTGTGGCGCCGCTGACGACCGTCATCTTCGCTTCAAGGAGCTTGCTGGAATGTCGATTTGCCTTTTGGGACGGCATGCGTTTCGCCTCGTCTGCACCATGTTGCTGTTAGCGCTGGTCGGAAGTTCGGCACACGCGCAAACTACATCTGACTCGGACGTTGATCAGGAAGGCGTAGTGCGTTTTGTGCAATTCCAGCCGAATTCGCCTATTGCGCCGGTGGAACGCAACAGCACGGTGAACGCGAGCGGCGACGCCATTAGCAATCTCAATCCAGCCCAGCAGGCGAATGCTACCGACCAGTCGAATCGGCGGCAACAAGTCGTTAACAACGGACTCGAATTGTTTGGCGAAGTCAATCAATTGGATCGCCTGTCTGAAGGACGACGTGCTCGAGCCTTCAGTCCTGGGGCGAACGCCGTCTTCGGTAGCGAAGCGAAGGTTCGCATCACGTCAGACGTCGGAAGTCTGCTGAAGAAGTCCATCTCTTCACAAGGGGTTGCCACGCAAAATCGAACGCCGATTGTGACCGATTCACGAGTTCGCGGACAACGAGTGGGACAGGTGTTGGCGTCGGGATCGTATTGGGCTCCGGCTCGCATGGATCTGGACACCATGATGAACAAGATGGATTCTCGTTTGATTGACGACGCGATTGTCATCAAAGGGCCGTACAGCGGTCGATATGGTCCGGGCTTTCGATTTGTTGATATTAGCCTGATTGAAACGCCTCGGTATGAAGACGGCTACCAAACGCACGGTAGCACCAGTTTTGATTACATAGACAATGGTGAACAATCATATGGTCGGCAGTCAGTGTGGGGTGGTTCGGACACCTGGGGCTACCATGTTAGTTATGGGCATCGCACGGGAAATGATTACGAAACAGGTGCCAACACGCTGATTCCCAGCAGTTACAAGTCTCGAGACTTGTTTGTGGCATTGGGTTCCGACGTGGGCGAAGCGTCCAAAGTGGAATTTAACTATCTTCGTTTGGATCAAACCGATTTGGAGTTTCCAGGGTTGGTGTATGACCTGCGCTATTTGGGGACCGAAGGGTACGAATTACGTTATCTGAATGATTGTCCGTTGATTGGCGATGCGTTTACATCTGAAGTCTGGTTCAATCGAACTCGCTTCCACGGTGATACTCGCAATCCGTCTAAAGCTCGTCAGATTCCGCTACTTTCGCAAACGTTGTTTTCGCCCAGCGGTTTTGATGGATTTGCCATTACCAACGGTGCGGGGAGTTCGTTCGGACATCGAACGGAACTTTTCTTTGGCGATCGGCAGGGCGACTATTTTTCTGTTGGCACTGATTTGATCTTGCTGCGCCAGGGCTTGAACGATATCGAACCGTTGCTACCCGCTAATAATAATTTTCCCATTCCACCGTCCGAATCGGTGGACGTGGGGTTCTTTATTGAAGACCACGAACAAATCAACGATTGGCTGGGAATCACGGCTGGTATGCGAGGTGACGCGGTGACCGCCGGAGCGGCTCGGTCTGTGGTGGGTGTGCCGGGTTCGGTTCCCGATTTCTTTTTGGAGGGAACTCATCAGACGTTTGGGCTGTGGATGGCATACCTGACGGCGCAGATCGAACTGACCAATCATTGGCAGGCGACGTTAGGAGGCGGTTATGGCGAACGACCGCCGACACTGACCGAACTGTACGCCATGTCTTCGTTTATTGGCAGCTTGCAACGAGGCTTCACGTTTCTATTGGGCGACCCTGGATTGGATAAGGAACGAGTTACGCAGTTTGATGTTGGTTTGAATGCCAAGTACGATCGCTTTCGAGGTGGCATTAACGGCTACTATTCGTGGGTCGATGATTTCATTACGTACGATTTGTTTTCGCCATCGGGTGGCGTCGGGAGTTTTCCGGCCGGAGCGGGATTCGTCAATACGTCGCAAGCCATCATTGCTGGTGTCGATGCCTACGGCCAATTGGAAGCGACTAAGGCCATTTCGCTGTTCGGCACGTTTAGCTATGTGGAAGGTCGAGACCAATCGGGTAATCGAAACACGTTGTCCTTCACGCCGAATGGTGGCGCACCCGAACCGCTTCCCGGCATTCCGCCGCTGGAATCTCGTTTGGGAGTGATTGTGCATGATCCTTCGCCGCAACGAGACTGGGCGGTCGAATTTTCCGCTCGAGTCGTAGACAACCAGGATCGAGTGGCGAGGTCGTTGGAAGAAATTGAAACGCCCGGTTTTACTACCTACGATATTCGTAGTTACTGGCGGTTAACTCGCACCGAAACCAGCAGCTGCCTGCTTACCGTGGGCTGTGAAAACATCACGGACAAATTCTACCGAGAACATCTGGACTATCGCACAGGGTTAGGCGTTTTCCGCCCCGGCGTGAGCGTCTATTCCGGACTGGAACTGACGTATTGATTCTTCGAAGACTACGAACTGGATTGCGGCCAGCGTTGCTAAAACCGAAATCGCTTTAACCGCAGGGCATTGGTCACAATCACCAAATCAGACGCCACCATGGCAAAGGCGGCCATGATGGGATGTAGCTGGCGCAGGAAGTCCGGTAAATTCGAAAACGGAGCCAACACGCCAGCGGCAATCGGGATCAACGCCACGTTGTAACCAAACGCCCAGAACAGATTTTGTTTGATGTTTCGCAACGTCGCTTGTGACAACTTGATGGCATCCAAAGCTCGGCTCAATTCTCCTCGCATCAATGTCACGTCCGCCGTCTCCATTGCAACGTCGGTACCAGTTCCAATGGCAATACCGACGTCCGCTTGGGCCAGCGCCGGCGCGTCATTAATCCCGTCGCCAATCATGGCGACCACCTTTCCGCTGTCTTGTAGCTTCTTGACCGCGTCCGCTTTATGCTCCGGCAAGACTTCCGCTTGAAAATCCGAAATGCCCACTTGTTTGGCGATGGCCGTGGCCGTGGCCTGATTGTCACCTGTGATCAGCAGGACTTGCAAACCGCGGTCTCGTAAACGCCGTATCGCGTCCACCGAATCTGGTTTGATGGTGTCTGCCACGCTGATAATGGCTTGTAGCTTGCCATCGATCGCGATCCACATCACCGCCTTGGCTTCGGCTTGCTGCGACAAAGCAGCATCGCGTAAAGACGAAGTATTGATGTTGGATTGTTGCATCAAGCGATCATTGCCGATCAAGACTTGATGCGAACCGACGGTGGCGCGAATTCCATGTCCCGCGACCGATTGAAATTGGTCGGGATGCGAAACGTCTAGCTGCTGTTGCGCAGCGAATTCGATCACCGCCGCCGCGATGGGATGTTCGCTGCCCGCTTCGGCGCTGGCGGCTATTCGTAATAGTTCTGGTTCGGAAAAAACAGTATCGGGAACGTTCAGAAAATCGGTCACTCGCAAACGACCTTCGGTCACGGTTCCCGTTTTGTCTAGCACTACTACGTCTACGTCTTGGATACGCTGCAGTGCTTCGCTGGATTTGAACAAAATGCCGTTTTCCGCGCCGCGGCCCATTCCCACCATCACCGCCAGAGGCGTCGCGAGGCCCATGGCACACGGGCAGCTGATTAACAGAACGGCAATCATTCTGAGCAGCGCCGGAGTTAATTCGCCCTGCGCCAACCACCAAACAATAAACGTCCCCATTGCCACTGCCAAAACAATCGGCACAAAGATGTTGCTGATTTTGTCAGCCAACTGTTGGATAGGCGCCTTGCTCGATTGAGCTCGTTCCACCAGCTTGATAATCTGAGCCAGCGCGGAATTTTTGCCAACCGAAGTGGCTTGGACGGTGAGCATGCCCGATCGGTTAATGGTGGCGCCAATCACGGGCGAGCCAATCGACTTTTCGACCGGCAGGCTTTCACCTGTGATCATGCTTTCAT
>JAGQOZ010000380.1 GCA_020426955.1 Planctomycetales bacterium | reverse complement strand
GGCCGCCACGACCCCTGCCTGCTGCCACGCTTTGTCCCGATGGGCGAAGCCATGATGGCCATTGTCTTGGCCGATCATGCTCTGCGGCAAAGAACAGTTCGGTTGTAGATAAGCGATAACTGGGCGAAACGGACTAAGCGGCTTTTGTCGGCTATTTGTGCGAGTCACTTTCGCGAACCAGCGAGAACAGGACTTGGCCGGATTTGGGGGCAATTTTCTCGCCAGCCGTGATAATATTCAGCTGCTTCGATTCGGTCAGCACGAACAAAATCTGTACGTCTTCTCCGTAGCGAGCCAAAAAATCTTCGTATGTATACGAATCGGTGATCTTTGACTTCTTGATGATCGATCCGGTTGCAAAACGCAGCTCCAGCGAATCGTAGTTGGCATCATTCGCAAACAAATAACGACCTCGCAGATGAGACGGCGTTGCTTCGCGCCGACGACCTCGTAATTCGCCCGGCGGTAATTGATACACTTTCGCTCGTCCAAAAACCGGAGCAAACTCCATGGCGGCCAACGTATTCAAATCGTGATTGGGCGTGGCGGCCATCAGTCGGCCTAAGCCACCTAAGTCTATGTCTTCCATGTGGTCTGACACAATGCTGGCACAGCGACCGGCTAGTCCCTCCATTCGCGCTGCGGCAATGTTTTGGTAATTCGTGTCCACCAGCAAGACCGGGATGCCTTCGTCATGGACAGCTTTCGCTAACGCGCGTACCCATGGCGTGGCTCCGGCAAACAGGATGCCTTGCGGGTTCGCCACGGCAAGTCCCAAACGTTTGGCCAGCGGCGATGCGGCCAAGCCATAGATGGCTACCGTGCCGACAATCACCAGGAACGTGACTGGCACAATCATATCCGCGCCAGGCACAATTTCTCCGTCATGCGAGTGCGCGGCCACCTCCAAGGCAAATACACTGGAAACCGCCGCCGCCACGATTCCTCGAGGAGCCAAGAAGGCCAAAAACCAGCGTTCGTTCTTGGTTAGTTTGCTGCCAAACGTCGATGCGAACACAGCAATCGGACGCACCAGTAGAATCAGCACCGCCAAGAAGACCAATCCTTGCCAGCCAATATTCAGGATGTCACTGGGTCGAATTCGAGCCGCCAAGACGATAAACAAGCACGATATCAAGAGCACTCGGAGGTTTTCTTTGAACTCCACTACATGCCGAACCGCAACGGTTTTCTGGTTCGCCAACGCGATTCCCAAAACGGTTACCGTCACTAGACCTGCTTCGGGTGCCATCAAGTTGGAAACGGTGAACGCGGCCAACGCGACGGCTAAGAACACGGGATTGTGCAAGAAATCCGGTATCCAATAACGTCGCAACACTTGGACCATGGCATAGGCTAATGACAATCCCAGGAATGCGCCAATCGCCAAAATCTTGGCCAGTGCTATCGCGGCGCGCTGTGGGTCGCCTTCGATAATGGCGTCAAAGACCAAAACGGCCAGAACCGCGCCAATGGGATCGATCACAATTCCTTCCCACTTCACTATGGAACCGACTTTGCGCGAAGGACGCACATGGCGCAACAAAGGGCCAATCACGGTCGGTCCGGTCACCACTAAGATGGCGCCGGTCAGTGCAGCAATGCCGTTTTCCATACCCAATATGAATTTCGCGCTTCCGGCGGCCAAGACCCATGTCACCAACGCTCCGACCGTGACCAATCGCAGGACAGTCTTGGCCGATTCGTGGATTTCGTGAAAACGGAGCGTCAGTCCGCCTTCAAACATGATCACGGCCACGGACAAAGACACAATGGGAAACAGGAGTTTCGAACCCAGCATTTCATCAGTAATAGTGTCGCCCGGCACGTCGGGGTTGTCTCCCGAAAACACACCCACCATAAAACCGAACGCCAGCAACAGCAGAATGGACGGCAGCTTCAGACGCCAGGCCAGCCACTGCGCCGTAATTCCCAAACCCAGAACGGCAGTTAAAAATACCAGCGGGTTGTTCAACGGAGTCTCTCCCCAGTTCTTGCAACTTTTGACGTGACGGGTGATCCGAAGAATAACAGATCCTAGGGATGACGGGAACGAGGGCCCAAACATGCGTCAGAGCCACAGCCGATTTGATTCCATGCGAATCGATCTGTGTAAAACGAAAAAGAAGCGGTCTCAGTTTCCCAAGACTCGCTTCTGTCCCCCCGGACATTTTGCGGTTGCTAAGTCGTCATCGAAGCCGCGAATCAACGCAGTGGATTTCGCCGAGACGCGGCGGGCGATTCCGTATCTTCCGTCGATTCGTCCCAGACAGCGGGTTCGCTGACAAACCGCTGCGAACCAGAATAGGGTGGCTCCACATATTCTCGTTCATACCGATCACTCGGCAGCGGTCGAACCGGACGATAATATTCGAATTCGCCTTCATAGTATTGTTCTGGTGGCGGAGTGTATTCGGCGGTTCGCAATGGATTGGCACCCGGTGCAAAGTACCGTTCCGCCGGCGCGTCAAAACTGGCTTGCTGAGCGTAGTATTCTCGGTGTTCTCGAGGCTGATAGTCCGCACCTTGGAAGCGTTCATAGCCGTAGTCAGCCGCGTGTCGGACGGGCCGGCCTTGGTAGTCGGAATCATATGACGAATAATTGTTTCGGCTCCGATCCGGCGAAGGACGACTGTTACGCATCCGCATCCGCCGGTTGGGCGGCGGCAATGCGTCTCGACGCGCCGTATAGGTGTTTGCCGCAGGCATGCGTTGCGCACCCAAGTCGTCCAAGCTATCAAAGTCAAATCCGTCGTTGGAATCAAATCCGTCGCCGGTATCCAGCGGATCATTCGAATCGGCGGGCGTATCAAGTTCCGGTAGCGGATCCAATGAATCGAACGGCGAACCGGCGTCCAGCGAATCACTCGGTCCCGACGGTTCGTCGTCTAAGTTGGGAAGCGGATCGCTTTCTGGCAACGTTTCCGCTGCCGACGAATTGCCAAACGATTCTGGCTGAACAACGGGGCCAGGACTACGATTTGGGGAAGGCAAAACGGACGACGGTGACGCACCAGATTTGGGCGGTTGACGTCTATGTGGCGTAAGCGTCCCTTCGTCTCGTGAATCCGGCACCATTGTGTCCGGAACATCTCCGCCCGGTTTGATAAACGGCGACATGTCATGGCCACCGGCTGCGGATGACAAAGGTGCCGCATCTGGTCCTGGCCAACGACGCCACTGTTCGACCCAATATCCATACGACGCAGCCTTGGGTGCACAGCCTTGCGGGCCGCACTGCGTTCGCATGCCCGGCATTGCCATGTCTTCGGCAAAGGGAGCCCCCGTCATCTGTGCTTTGCCCGTCGAGCCTAGTAGGCAGATGCCCAACAATCCGCTGGCGGCAAGCTGTTTGGCCACAACAACTCTTCTTCGTGACATCGGTCGATCCTTCTAAACTGGATGAAACAGTATTCGGGGTTAGGGTTAACAGTGCGTGATAATGGTCGTCTGCAGCGAAATCCAAATGGTTCCGGTATCTACACCATGCGGTGGTCTAGAACGAAAAGCTTCCTCGTGGAAAACGTTGCATGTACTGGATCGATTGAGCTCCCAGCAGCGAAAAGCCCAACATGCGTTCGACAGGATTGATGACCTTCGAAACAAACGAATTGGCCGCCACCAGTCGATCTTCAGCAATGTAGATTCGATCTCCGGGCAGAATCTGGTAATTCGTGCCGGTCGATGCTCCTCGAGTAATCGCGAACCAATCAATGGGTAATATTTGGTCGCACGCCATGCCTTTCGGAGCTGGTCGAGCGATCCAGATTTTCTTGCTGGAAACTTGCTGTAACCCACCGACGTTGGCAATGGCATCAAGCACGGTTTCATTACCGGTGATGGGAAGTTTGTTCAATTGATCACCAAATCCAGCACCTTGAGTAATCACGTAATAGTGTTTGCTGTTGTAAACCACGACGTCCACTGAGACCTTCGGCTGATCCAAAAATTGGCTCAGGTGTTTTTCAAGGGCCACTCGCGCTTCATTTACGGTCATGCCGGAAACGTACACCGTGCCGTAGACACCTAAGTTCACGGTGCCATCCGGCGCGATGATGTGTTCGCCAAAAATCGGCTGAATGCCGCTGGCTTGCACCACGGACAGCGCCACTTGCGGCTGCACTAAGAAACCAGACAACTTTGTGGAAATTGCGTTGATCGCTTCGGCTTCGGTCAAGCCTTCAAGTTTGACACTGCCGTAGGTGCCACCCAGGTTAACAAATCCGGATGAACTGACTTGGAATGGACCCGCAATCGGAGCTTCTGGCAACGCATTGGTGACCACAATGGTCAGGAAATCATTCGTTTGAATGGTGTACGGCGACTTGGGCACCGCGCGAATCCCTTGGATTAACAGAATGTCCGGAGGTGCCAAGCGGTATTCGGGCAAACTGACTTTGGCCAATTCGGACGGAGGTGAACTTTCCGGCAGATTGGTCTGACCGACCACCTGGCCGTTGGCATCCAAAATCGGTTCGCTCTGCGGTCCGTTCATGGCGGGATGTGTCACCAATTCAATTGGTGTGGTGCCCATCGGCGCAGTTTCTACCATCGTGCAGCCAGTGAGACTGGCGAGATAGCTTGTTAGAATCGCCAGCGATACCGCTCTTCGCCAGCCTTGCAACGTTCTAAACATCCTGGTCGTCCTTGACTTCGGTAGGGGGTTCCCGAATGACAATTGCCCTGCACTTCACACGGCATTGCGATCGTCATACTTACGTTAATCGTCAAACCTTCACAGTGACTTTGCCCTGGTTTGCAGAAATGTCCGAAAATTCTTAACGTCACTCCGTTGCATCTACGCAAAAAAGCCCGACGCTTGGTCGGGCTTCTTTGTGTTGGACAAGTTGGTCGAATTCGATTCGCCACCTGCGAATCGACTACTGGAACAAACTTCCTCGAGGGAATCGTTGCATAAACTGGATGGCTTGAGCACCTAGCAGCGAGAAGCCGAACATGCGTTCCACGGGATTGATAACTTTGGAAACAAACGAACTGGTGGCCACCAATCGGTCTTCCGACACGAACACACGATCCCCCGGCAGCACCTGATAGTTGGTTGCCGTGGATGCTCCTTTGGTAATCGCATCCCAGTCGACCGGCAAGATTTGATCACAAGCCATGTCTTTGGGAGCCGGTCGTGAAATCCAAATCTTCTTACTGCTGAACTGTTGCAAACCGCCAATCTGAGCAATCGCGTCCAGCACCGTTTCATTTCCGGTGACCGGAACCTTGATGACCTGTTCGCCCAAACCGGCTCCTTCGGCCACGACATAGTAAAACTTGCTATTGAACACAACTACGTCCAGTGACACTTTGGGATCGTTCAGGAATTCGCTTAGATGATTTTCCACGGCGGCACGAGCTTCGTTGACGGTCATACCTGCGACATACACCGTCCCGTAAATTCCCAAGTTGATGGTGCCATCGAGTCCGAGCATATGTTCGCCGAAAATTTGCTGCATCCCGCTCGGTTCGCGAACCGTCAACGCTACCTGCGCCTGTCCCAAAATCTTGGACAGTGACTTGGCCACGGCGTTGGTCGCTTCCTCTTCCGTTAATCCTTCTACTCGAACCGATTCATAAGGTCCACCCAGACTCAAATAACCGCTGGCGTTGACCTGAAACACGGCTTGAATGGGCGCTTCAGGCAGCGAATTGGACACAATCACCGTCAGGAAGTCTCCCGATTGAATAATGTACGGAGACTTGGGCACCGTTCGGACGCCTTGAATCATCAGCACGTCCGGGGGGGCCAAGCGATACGCCGGCAAACTCACTTTTGACAATTCTGTAGGCGGTGATTCGGGCCCCAGTTCTGACTGTCCAACAACCTGCCCGTTGGCGTCCAATATGGGTTCGCCTTGAGGTGCTAAGGCGGGGTGCGTCACCAGCTCCATCGGAGCAGTGGCCATTGGCGCGGTGGAGATGGCAGTGCAGCCCGAACTAAGCAGCGTGCTGGCAATTAACAGCAAGCAAATTGTCGGCCGATACCGGTGGAAAATAGCTTTGTGCATGATCGTCCGTCCAAACTCCGGTTGAGTCGATAGATTCCGCCGCTGCCGCGCAAGGCAATAACCGGCACAGCTGTACTAATCGGCACAGTCTTCCAGTCGCTATTGTTTTTCTTGGTTGATTCTTGGAA
>JAGQOZ010000379.1 GCA_020426955.1 Planctomycetales bacterium | reverse complement strand
CGGTTAACATACACACTCGGCAAATCACTTCCGTCCAACTGGAACGACAATATCTCCTATGAAAAGTTGGAACTGACGCGCGGATCGCCGTTTGACAGCAAGTCCGTCGACTGGTAGTCGGCATTGAAGCTCCCCCCACCATAACGAGCGGTTTCGTTACGCTGAGACGACTTGGCAATCAGCAAAGCGAGGCCAACGATGCTTACAGTAGCAGATTGCGTCGAGATTCGTCGGGCTCATCGCGATGGGATGACGAGTCCGTTTCATCAGCATCTATTCGCCAAATGCTGATGCGGCGTCCGCGCATACTCTCATTGCTTTAACAGAGCGTGAGGTTAAACGGACGAGGGCTACCGATCGTTCGACAATATCGTGGCCGACCGATCGGTAAATCTTTCCGCGATCGGGAAGAAGAACTCTTTGTTCGCTGGTGTCAAGAACAGCGGCCACGGCGTGGCGGATATTTACCCGCGGATTAAGGCCATCGTCACTGAACTGCTTTACTTCCGAAACAGCGACGCCTTCCGACGAGCGACCGAGAATGAACCTGTCACAAATCCCGAGCTCGATCACCTGCTCCCAGACCGCTGGCTCGAAGCCTCCCATCTCACAAACTCTGCACAACTGAGCGATGCCGTTCAGACCTGTCACCTTTTCTTCCGCCGTGCGATTGATTGGTAAAGTCACATTGGATCGTGGGGAACAAATGAAGAAAACTCGGCTTGCTGTTTTTGCGTCACATTACATCGGCGAAGCTACTCTGAATAGCTGTCGCGATTTTCGCGACTTGCT
Organism: Planctomycetales bacterium; assembly: GCA_020426955.1. Lineage (GTDB taxonomy): Bacteria > Planctomycetota > Planctomycetia > Pirellulales > Pirellulaceae > JAGQOZ01. The sequence continues at coordinate 5,358 of JAGQOZ010000379.1, read as the reverse complement.
GAAAGTACAATATGTCGTTACCGATGACCCTGCCAAGAAATACACGAACGCCAAGAACCGCATTTGGAATTGCGGCTACGACGAGGAACTTCGTTCCCTGGTCATGCGACAATGTTCAAAGTTTGGGATTCCGGTCATTGAAGGTCGAATCAAGTCACAGGCGACCATCGATGTTCTGAATAGCTTTCAAAGTGACGGAATTCTCGTGTCTTGTTTTGGGCAGAAGCTCCCTCATTGGTTATTGGAAAAAGTTGACTATGCTGCATTTAACATCCATCCAGTAATTGCTGGAGAATCACTCGCGCGAACGCGAGGGCCTAGGCCGTTACTATTAGCGGCTGAGTCCCATGCAACTCGAATCCAGCTTGTGATTCATCGAATGACAACCGAATTCGATAACGGAGAAATTGTCGCCAGAAGCGTGTCGGTGGAATTGCCAAAGCAAACTCGCCTTTGGCAGAATACTCCGCAAAAATATCGTCGTGAGATATTGGCATATTGGCAACTCTTGTCGACAATTACAGCGGAAATGCTACAAAAAGAGCTTCCCAGCTTGTTTGGGTCAGCAGTGAATACTCCCGTTTGAACTTGTTTGAAAATTGCAACCTGTACCAAAAACGTATCTAAGTCTGATGAATCGAACGACACCTTCTGCTATCGCGGCTGAACTGGAAGGCCAATTAAAGGTCTGGTGCGGAAGAAATGTTCGCAATTTGCCGTGCCCAAGCAAAGCGTTTCAATACGATTGGTTAGGTTCTCGATCCGATGGGGCGAATCTTAGCAATCCGGCCAATGCTCGTCCAAGTGCCACTATCTTGTTTCAAATCGTACGGGAATATGCTCAGACAGGCTGTGGCAAACTGCAGAAATTCTTAGAGCTTGTGCTGGATTCCGACGAATTGCTTGTCGACAACGTCTTGTCATTCGTTCGAAACCATCAACACTACGAATCGATTGAAGCAAACATCTGGGCGTACGTTAATTTATCAAAGGCTGCTATCGCAATCGTAGACGGTACCGATGACAGCGTTCCGGCAAGTGGCACTAACTTCTATGTCCATGCAATGTCGGCCATTAGCGATCTGTTCCGGTTTAATGGCTTGCAAATGAACTTGCAGATTCCCGCGATCCAATCGCAAGGTGACCAGCCACTTCATCCTGTCGATCAATTTGTAACGTGGATCGCCAAGGAATTACTGGAACCAAGACAATGGGATCGCTATTCGCCAGAAATCCTTCGCGCCCTGATTCAATTCGAATCTTCTATGAATTGGCTGCTGGGGCGTCGCAAGATAGTCGGACAACCCTCTCGAGCTCACGTTGCTTTCGCTGGAACAGAGCAACACCAGGAGACGGGCTCGTTAGCGTGCCTGGAGATGACCACCATCTCCAGTATGTTGGCCGGTCATTGTTCTGAATTACCGTTGTTGGTCAATGATTTTGTCTACCAAGGTTTGATGCTCATTTCCGACGATTGGCATGATGCGATGAGACATGCCGCAGGTTGGGCGAGTAGTGTGGCCAATGAAAGTTTCGGCCACAACGGCGCGCTGCTCTACAACCTTGACTTTAAATTCACTCAAGAGATTCGCCCCAATCGAACCGTGTTCGGCCGCCCAACTAGGATTTATGGTCCTTCGGCAAGCTTGTCGGGTGCCGTATTGGCTCGTGGCCAGCTGGACGGAATGCAAGTGGATGGAAACTGCTGTTTTATTGGCGCAATCGGAGCAAATCGGGAAAGTCAGTACGAGTTTGTACCTGTAAGCGGACTATTTGGTAAGGACGCAGCGCTCGATCAATGCAGGTTTGGCGGGCCTGTCGTGATGGGAAAGCTTGCTGAAGAAGACAAACAAAAACTAGAAATTTGGGGGCTCTTAAATACGAAGAACAGCCATCAAGTAGTGAATCCGGAACAAGCGTACCAGATTGCAACGGGATCAGTTCGTACGCTGCGGGATTACTTGCGTCAAGAAAGACTTCATGCTTGGAACGTCGTAGGACAATTCTTACCGGAATGGATTCACGCAAATCTCGAAGTCACTTCGGACGATGACCAGTCCGACACCGCTGACATCTTGGATCAAGTCGATTATCCACAACGACTACAACGTCGGACGATCACGCGAAGTGTCCAAAACCAGAGGAAGCCCGGCGACGAACCGAAATCACGTGTTACTACCGAGGGCGGAACGCTAAATGAGATCATCGAACGATTTCTTAGCGAGGATTTTTGCAGAGAAGGCCAGCGTTGCCTAAAAATTCTGGGCGGGCCGGGAATGGGCAAAACGTGGTCTGGGATTCGTTGGCATTTGAAGCTTCTTCGCCGATTTTTCCAGTCCCTTACACATGGGAATAAAGTCGACCGTGTCCCGTTTCCAATCTGGACTTCGTTTAGGGAAGTTCAGCAGGCATTGGCTCGTTGGCCCGACGCTGAATTGATCGACGTGCTTTGCAACATACTTATGGCGAGAATGGAAAACAAAGCAAATCCCGTGTCAGATTCTCTTGTTCAGCTACTCCAGTCGGAGTTCCGCTCCGGCAATATATTGCTGATTGTCGATTCTTGGGACGAACGCATTCGTGACCACAGCTTAGAGCTCAACGCGGTAAACGCAATCAAAATTTGGCAGGCCACAAATGCGTGCTGGCTGACGTCGCGAGTTCTAGGCGAATCAATTACCTCGACCGACCCGTTGCACAAACTACACCCCTGCGTTCCGTGGCGACTTATCTCCGAACACGAGGAAGGCCAGTTTCAGCGGTTCGCGCGAGGTTGGTTCGGGCAACAATATGAAGCGTTTCGGTACGAAGTATCTGAAATTAGCGACAACGAGCGATTGGCTGAGGTAACCAGCACGCCTCAACTGGCGGCGATTTGTTGTGCATTGGTTGAGCAAGGAATACTGCCATCAGAAGCGATCCAGAATTCGGCCCAGTTGCTTCGCTTGTCCATGCTGAAAACATTGGAAAAACATCATTCGCCCGATGACGCTGCCAGACTGTTTGATGTGCTCGAAGAGTTAGCCTTTCGAACGTATAACGGGCAACGTTGGGAGTTCTCCCAGAACGGCTTGGCAGCAGAGTTCGAGAAACGCGACTATGACGTTTTGATGAAAGGAACTTCCGCTGAGGAAATGGCCAACGTCATTCTGCGCTGTGGTCTATTCGACCGGGCCTCAGAAAATGCTTTAGACGACAAAGTGCAAGTGCTGCATCAATCGTTTGCTGATTTGTTGATCGGATCGCGTTTGACCAAAAGGCTGAAGCATGTAACCCCAGAAGACCCGCAAGCAGCACATCAGTTCTTGCTGCGCAACCAACTATACGACCCGAGCTGGAATGCGGCTTTTGTCTATGCGGTAGAGCTATTGCGCGATGCAACGCCTCTGCTGATGTTGACGCGTTGTGTATTGGACGAAAAAGTGGTCGAAACGAATCGATTCCAGGAGAAAAAGGAAAGCCGATTGCCTTGTGGAGCTGACCACGTCACGTTCCTAATTAAAGCTGTTTTGCAATTCGGCAAATTCGCTGATGCCAATGAAGAATTAAGGAGATGGCTGCAAGATACTTATGAGGATTCGCTGCTATGCGACTCGGATTTCAACCTAATGCAATTCAAATGCGATGAGATTCTTCGCATGTTCAAGAACCTTTTGCCGCAGGGACTTGTTGCCAAGGCCAATCCCGATAACGAACTCCGTGAAACGGCGTACTTTGCCGAGCCCATCATTTTATCGCAGTTGTTCCCCATTCAGATCACCGGAACTGACTTCGCTGCCATCGTGCAGAGAATTACAAATAGACCGTACATTGGTGATGACGAAGGAGAGTTCTTGGTTGCGCTATTGAATCAACTGCTGAAATTAGTTTCGTTCGATGATCGTAAAGAGTACCACGACTTTACGACGACGTTTCAAAAAATCATGGACGACAAAACACTCCATCATCTTTGGTGGATGTTAGATGAGCTACCGGAAGAAACACGTCAAATCAATTCATTCCTGCTAGCGTATAACATCATGTTATGGGGGTTTAATGACGTTACAGATCGCCTTAACCATTGCGTTGGAAGTTGGTGGGCAAACGAATTCGGAAGGGGACTTTGCTTGGCCATCTCCCGCGCTCGTCGACTATATCACTACGGGGACAGAATGCCTATGAGCGTAATCCTCCCTTGGTTGCGCAAAGCCTGCCAAGCTCTCGATCAGATTGTGGAGTTGGACTTTGACGCTGAAGTTTCTAACCTGCCTAAATTAGCAAAATCGCCAAAGGAGAACGCGCTTTTGCTTTGGGCACAAGCGTTTTGGTATGACCTCGAAACTGAACCGGACAATGATGGATACAAATTCTGGGACGCAGTGGTTGAGGCTGAAGAGGTCGTAGATGAGTTTTTTCTAACGCCGGACGTTCAAAACCGAATAAAGAAACGATTCGATTTTCTTGACGAAGCTCTAGCCTATGTACGAGACGAACGTTGGGAAAAGGACATCTTATTCGGAAGCTATGGTGGAATTGCGCGATTTGATTTTCACTGGTCCGAGAAAGCGATTCAGCGATTTAAGAATGAAAATGGAGAATCTCGAATACCGCAAGAACTGGTACATGACCTGTTAAATGTAGTACCGGACCTCCAAATTGAACCACTGGTCGTGTTTGACGTCGTCTTGAATTCTGGAATGTTGATTCTGCAAGAATTTCACTCCGCTACACGTCATAGCCAGTCCAAACTAGTTTCACAGGTGCGAAGGATATTGGGCCGCCTTCCAGCATTCCAAAGGGCGACGATCTGGAGGAGACTCAAGAAACGAGATCCCCAGCTTTCAAAGCTGGAAACTGAACTTCGCAGAAGAACCGATTTGGAACTTGTCGACAATGTCGGTGCCATCTTGCGATACGCGAAACCGAAGTCTCCGTTTGACCTGGCAAACAGGATTCTCTCGACGGAACTATTGATTTGGGAAGTCTTGAACGAACACGGTTCCCCCTTTATCAGTTGGGACTTTAACTTGGATTACAATCGTATTACCAATTCAGATTGGTTTGAGCACCACGGCCTCAGCCGAATTGGAAATACGATTTATCGTCCAGAAAATGCGGTATTGGCGAAAGAGGAACAAGCCAATTCGATTGAAATCCGAAGTGAGAATGCCCGCAACCGCCCTGGAATGCCACGAATGATCCGATGGTTGAAAAGTAAATCGTCGATCATGCAGTTTATTGGGCGACGTCTGCAATGACTCCGGCGATTCTGGCTGAACATTGGCCAATCAAGATCGTCATTGAATTCAGTCATGGGAACTGGCAAAATGTGGTCTTGCCAACAACCAACGAGCCAAGCCAATGGAACGAAGTCATTGT
>JAGQOZ010000037.1 GCA_020426955.1 Planctomycetales bacterium | reverse complement strand
GTGATCGAAATCACGTTTGTCGGGATGTAAGCAGAAACTTCCCCTTCCAACGTTTCAATGATGGGCAGTGACGTCAACGAACCGCCACCCAATTCGGCCGACAGCTTGGACGATCGCTCTAACAGACGACTATGGCAATAGAACACGTCACCAGGATAGGCTTCGCGACCTGGAGGTCGACGCATCAACAACGACAGCTGTCGATAGGCCGCCGCTTGTTTCGAAAGATCGTCGTAGACGATCAACGCGTGTTCGCCCTTGTACATGAAGTATTCGGCCATCGCCGTTCCGGCGTAGGGTGCAATATACTGCAGCGGAGCAGGGGCACTGGCACCCGACACAATCACCGTCGTGTACTCCATCGCACCCAATTCTTGCAGGGTTTTCACCACGCCGGCCACCGAAGAATCCTTCTGCCCAACCGCCACGTAAAAACACTTCACCCCTGAATTCTTTTGATTCAAAATGGCGTCAATGGCTACGGCAGTCTTACCTGTCTTGCGGTCACCAATGATCAATTCCCGCTGGCCGCGACCAATCGGTGTCATCGCATCAATGGCCTTCAGACCCGTCTGCAACGGTTCGTGAACCGGCTGACGTTCTGCAACACCGGGAGCCAATGTTTCGACAAAGCGATCTTCCGATGCATTAATTGGCCCCATGCCATCCAGCGGATTACCCAGCGGATCGACGACTCGACCAACAACGGCATCACCAACCGGAACCGAAAGCAGTTTGCCCAGACTACGAACTTCGTCACCTTCGTTAATCTTGAGATAATCACCCAAGATAATGACACCGACGCTGTTCTCTTCCAAGTTAAACGCCAGCCCGATCGTCCCACCTGGGAATTCGACCATTTCGCCGGCCATGACGTTGGAAAGCCCGTAGACTCGAGCGATACCGTCGCCCACTTCCAAAACGGTACCAACCTCGCGAACGTCGACACGGTCTTGATACTGTTCAATCTCGGTCTGAATCACCGAGGATATTTCGTCCGCATTAAATTTCATCGAAATCCCAAACCTCAAATGAAAATTCAGCTACCAGAAACGAATTTGTCCGCCGCTTCTCGCAACTGTTGTATGGTTTTTGAAAGTGCTTCACGACGAAGATTAGAAAACTTGGTAGCGACACTGCCGTCGTACACCGTATCACCCACTCGAACAACCAGTCCACCAATCACGGCCGGATCAACTCGTTGTTCGATCTCTACTTCCGTACCGATCATCTGTCGAACTCGATCCGCAACCTGGTCTGCCAAATCGGGACTCATCGCTTCCGCCGTCGTTACCACGGCCGTGGCACGATTGCGGATTCGATTCAGTTCGTCTCGAGCAGCCGACTTGATTTCCCGAAGGCAATCCAGTCGACCATGTTGTGCGACCACCTTTAGAAACGTCAGCAATTCGTTGGATACTCGTCCTCCGAGAACTCGGTCCAACATGCCTTGCTTATCCTCGACGGACACACGAGGCGAAGCCAACGCTTCCTCGAACTGCGGATGACGGCTCAGAACCTGGTCCACAAATTCCGAATATTCGCCAACCGCTTCGTCCGCTCGCCCCGCCTTCTCGGCAGCTCGCAATAGAGCCACCGCGTAGATCGAACCGAGCTTCTGCCGGTCAACATCGAACGAATGCGTCTTGCTTTCACTACCAGCCATACTGAACTACCTTAGTTCTATCGGAAGTGTCTAATTCTTGCTGGGGAACTTTTCCAACGCTTCCGAAATCAGCTTAGCCTGATCTTCTGACGAAAGCTGCCGATTGACAATTCGTCCAGCCAAAGAGACAGCGGTATCTACGCTTTTTTCGGCCAACGATTGCAGCGCAGAATCGCGAGCGGCATCGATTGCTCGTAATGCTCGCTCCTTTTCTTGTTCCGCCGCCTGTTGTCCTTCCGACAGCAATTGCGCTTTGATGGTTTCGGCATCACGGCGAGCTTCGTCCAGCATTTGCTTGACTTGGTCTGCAGTGCCTGAAAGTTGCGATTGATGTTCAGCCAACAACCGCTTGGCTTCTTCGTGCTGCTGAGCGGCCGCCGCAATATTGTCAGCGACGGACTTTTCGCGAGCATCCAGGGCCTCGGAAATCGGCCCCCAAGCAAACTTCCACAGAATGGCCATCAACACCAGGAACACGATCGCCGTGACAATTGCCAAGTCAGGGTCGAATTCAAGCGGGTTATTGAGTCCACCTTCACCATGCGAATCACCACCATGGGGATCGGCGTGACCGTGGTCATCGACATGTTCTGCCGAAACTTCCGCGCCGTGAGAAACTTCGGCTACGCCATCTTCTGCAGCACGAGCAAAGGAACAAGCCAAGATTGCGGCAAGCCCTAGACTAATCATGAAGATTCGCGTTTGAACCATGAACCAACCCTTTCCGGAAAACGAATCCGATTCGGCGTAAACTTAAAAGCGTCCGTCAACCGCTGTTAAAGTTGCCCAAACCAAGCAACAACCAACGCAAAGAAGGTCGCACCTTCGATCAAAGCAGCCGCAATAATCATGGCCGTCTGAATGTTGCTGGCCACTTCCGGCTGTCGAGCCATGCTTTCCACAGCCGAAGAACCAATTCGACCAATTCCGAACCCAGCGCCCAGCAAAACAAGGCCAGCACCGAAGGCCGAACTAAACGTAATCAACGATCGAGGACCTTCTTCCTGTGCCAGCAACGGACTTGCTGCAGCCAAGACAAAAAGAACCATTGCAAAAGTCTTTAACCATTTAGCCACTTACGTGTCTCCTGTGAAAATTCGAGCATTCGTCCCATCATCTAGTGAGGATGAACGGCCGCCCCGATAAACAATGCGGAAAGAAATGTGAAAATGTATGCTTGAAGAAATGCAACGAAAAGCTCAAGAAGACTCAGCGCAGCCGCTCCAAACACACTTGGAATACTTACCAACCAAAACAACCCGTCCGAGTAGGAATCAGCCGAACCAACGTAGGCCACCGCACCCACGAAACCGACGAGTACTGCTAACACTAAATGCCCGGCAGCCATATTTGCAAGCAAACGAACTGCCAACACGAAATGCTTAATAAACAAGCCCAGAACTTCGATCGCAAAGACCATCGGCTTGATAAAGATCGCCATGGGGCCGGGCAGATCCATATGCGGTACTTGCGCCTTCCAAAATCCCGCAACTCCCAACTTTTTCATGCCTGAACCAACGACAACGCAAAAGGTTGAAAACGCCAACGCACCGGTTGTCGCAATCGCTCCGGTTGGCGAACCAAGCCAAGGAACCATGCCCAGCAAATTGCAGGCAAGCACAAAAAAGAAAAGAGTCCACAGGAAAGGCACAAATCGGTCCGCATCGTGATGACCGATCGCAGGCCGTGCCACTTGGTCTCGTATAAACAACAGCATCGACTCCAAAAGATTCGCCAAACGTCCTTTGGGGAGCCGACCATTTTTAATTCGCATGGCAAAGGTGACAAAAACCAGTGCAATCAACACTGCAGCCACAACTTCCAACACCATGTAACGTGTGGGGCGAAAGTCAAGCGGAGCGATCAGTCCCAATCCGGTCGGATCAGATGAAAAGGCCAGCGGTTCACCTTCGTAAAATACAGGCAACTCCAAATGGCCTCCGTGGTCCGGCGCGAGAAACCTAGGCACATGGAAGCTGGTCGAATCTTTCACGTGGTCGATCAGATGGTTCGGATCCAGTGGATCATGTCTTTCAGCCATAGACCTAAACTACCCTTCCAGACGACGCATTTACGCGCGGAATACCGGCAAGAACAATCAACGTTTCGAACGCCAATCCAACAAAATAGGAAAGCAAGAGATAAATCAAAAATCCGTAACTCAGTTGAGTCGGCGCCAGCTCCTGAACAAACAGGCAAACCATCAACAACCCAACCACTCGAACTACCATCCCCAAACCAAATTGCATCATCGACTTCTGTGGACCGGAGCAAAACACGCCCAGCCCAATCGAAATCACCGATGTTAGCCAAGCGGCAAAAACGGCCGTCAGTGCCGCCGTCACTCCGACCATGCCGAACTTGGCCGTCGCAAAGCAGCAAAACAGCCCCGCCAGCACAAACGTCAGCAACGTCCACAACAACAGATGCCGAGAGGTGCCCAACGAATCGATTCGCGATAAAAGATTATCATTCGCGTTCAACGTCGCGCACCTTACCTTTTTTCGCCACACGTCGCGACGAATTTCGCTCAGACTGCTTAACTATTCTCAACAAGCCCATACCGCCAAGCCACATGCCAAATGCAAGGCCCAGCAAAGTCAACACCGGGACAATCCCCAACCGTTGATCCAGGTAGTAGCCCATCAACAGAGGTATCACCATCTGCAGGCAGACACCCGTTATCCGATACGCCCATTGATAACCAATCGCTACTTTCGACCGGTCATCGTTGGAGTCAACCACAAGAGCACCTCGCAATAAAACCAGTGGAAGGACGACTTTCATGTTCGCCGTTCTTCACGCCAACGTGCTCGTCGCGATTATTTTCGAAAAATTTATCGGAAGAGATTTGCAGGGTCAACCGACGCTGGGGCGAATTCGTGCTTTTTTTCACAAAGTATTTCGGCAGGTCATTTCGAGTGGGGATTCGCCGGTTTTCGTCAAATGGTTTGAAAACCGAATCACCGCCCACCCACGATCGCCAACGCCAAAAAGACCGCCACTTTCTAGTGGTGAGCACTTTGCGTTTTTCGGTAGGTTTTTGTAAACTCGCTGCAGTCACAATCGACAGGTCTGGACTGTTTTAACGCACGAGACTCGTTGTAATCGGGTGCTAACCCTTGTTGACACCATGAAAGCCGCTTGTTCGATTGAGATAGACCCGCCGGAGCATCGCCAGTGATGCTCCAAAACCATTAGACTCAAAAAAATGCCAGCTGCCCGGCTTCGTGCTTTGCGAACTCACAAATGTTTTGCTAGACGAAGTGAAAAGGAATCTAAAGGGCAGGCAGTGGACGCCGAACTTGGCAGGACTTTTGCAATACCGGAGGTATAGTCCGTTGATTACTGCTGCATCATTAAAAGAACATACGTCGAAGGATCTGGCTCAGATTGCCAAGAAGCGAGGCATATCGGGGTGGCACTCGATGAGAAAGGCGGATTTGATCAAGGCCATCGTTCGTGACGAAAAGAAATCCTCGGCGTCGAATGGCTCGAAAGCAAAGTCAGCCGGTAGTCGAAAGAAAACGGCTCCTGCCGCAAAAGCCCGACGCTCCAAAGCCAGCGAGGCCACCAAAAAGCCGCAGAACACTCGAGTGTCGCGCCAACTGCAGCGCGCCCATCAAGAGCGAGAACAACTTAAGGATCTGTCCAAGACGTCTCCCGCCCAACCGAATTCGACAAAGACTGGGCGAGACCGATTGGTGCTGTTGGTGCGAGACGCATATTGGCTACACGCTCATTGGGAATTGACCGACCGCAGTATTCGACGAGCACGTGCTGCTATGGCCGAACAATGGCACACTGCCAAGCCGATCCTGCGCATTTTTCAGGTAGCGACCGATGTGGCCAACATGGCAGTGGAAAGCCATCTTCGAGACATAGAAATTCATGGCGGCGTCAACAACTGGTACATCGACGTTTCGAATCCACCCAATGGCTATCGAGTAGAATTGGGTTACTTGGCCGCCAATGGTCGATTCCACGTGATCGCTCGTAGCAATTCCGTTGCCACTCCTACGCCAGGAAGCAGCGACGCCATCGATGAAAACTGGCAAGACGTCGCTGAAAATTGCGAAAAGATCTTTGCCATGAGCACCACGACCATGGATTCTGACGGCACCATTGCGCCAAGTGACATCCAAGAACTGTTTGAAGAACGTTTACGCCGGCCTATGGGATCTCCTATGGGCAATCGATTTGGCGTGTCGGATCTGGACGTTCGTGAAAACGATTTCCAATTGCATGTGGACGCAGAAATGATCATCTACGGAAAGACCCATTCCGATGCCCATGTTACTCTTGGTACGGAACCGATTCGCTTGCGTCCCGATGGAACATTCACGGTTCGGCTCAGCATGCCCGATCGACGACAGGTATTGCCGGTCGTGGCCAGTAGCCGAGACGGAGTGAAACAACAGACGATTGTTTTGGCCGTCGAACGCAACACGAAAGTCATGGAACCGTTTGTACGCGACGCCAACGAACAATAACTTCCGATTTTCTGGAACGTTAAACAAAAACACGCGGCCCACCGTCGCGTGTTTTTTATGCGCCGCTTATGCCGGCATAAGCAGACGTTCGTCCGCAAACGCAAAGAAACGGCCACGCTGCAGGTCGAAGGAAAACTGCACGCTTCTTGCATCGCAGGCCAAAGCGCCAGACGGTTGACTGGCAACAAGATGCTGATTGTCATAGTAAACCAGAACCCAATCCGCATCCATCGCGTGCTGGACGCGAATAACGGTTCCTACATCGCCGGACTCGAGCGCAATCGCATCCGCTTCGATTCCCAACCACGCCGGACCCGCAAAGTCGTATCGATTCGGTAACTGAATCTGCATTCGACCGATGGAAAACAGATCGCCCGACAATTCGCCCAACAAGAAGTTCATTTCGGGGTGGCAAAACGCAGCCACAAAACGATTGGACGGTTGGCTCAACAATTCTTGGTACGAACCGATTTGTTGCAGCCGACCACTACGCATGACCAAGATGCGATCCGCCACAAACCGCACGTCGTCCATCACATGTGAAACGAACAACGTGGTCACAGCATGCTGGGCGGTGATGTCCGCAATCTGCAGCAGCGAATCTCGCTTGGTCAACGCGTCCAAATTGGAAACCGGTTCGTCGAACAAATAAACTTGAGGCCGCTGTGCCAGGCACCGAGCCAACGCGGTGCGCTGCCGTTCGCCGCCCGATAACTGATGCGGATAACGTTCTAAGACATCTTGTAATTGCAGACGACGAATCAAGTTTTGGAAATCGACTGCGGACGCGGCGGAATTGCGATTCGCACTGCGGATATTTTCGGCACAAGTCATATGCGGAAACAGGGCGAAGTCTTGAAAGACCATGCCGACATGCCGATCGGCTGGGCGTACATCAAGAACGCTATGGCCATTGAATTGGATGTCGCCCGTAGATGGCGATTCCAGTCCGGCGACCAACCTTAACAAGGTCGATTTACCACTGCCAGAGGGACCAACCACACCAACCACTTCCCCCGCATGAATCTCGGCCGACAATTCATCCACTGCCAACACTTTGCCGAATTGCTTGGAAACGTTATCCAATTGGATTGCTGTCATGCGGACACCCTGACTGAGAGCGATCAACGCCAACTTTACTTGGCCGTCCAGCCGCCATCTACCGTTACCATGCTGCCCACCATGTAGTTGGCCGCGTCGCTAGAGAGTAACATTGCAGCGCCTTGAATTTCGTGCAATTCGCCCCAGCGACCCAGCGCTACCGCACCGATGATATCTCGTTTGGCTTGCTCGGTTTCCGCAATGGGAAGATTCATTTCGGTCAAGAACGGACCGGGGCAGATGGCGTTTACGTTGATGCCAAAGGGAGCCAGTTCCAGTGCCAACGCGCGAGTCATCTGCACTACCGCTCCTTTGCTGCTGCAATACGGCGTTCGATCCGCCAAACCGACCAACCCCAGCGTGCTGGCGACATTGATTATTTTTCCCGAACCTTGAGCCTTCATCTGTGGTACCACGGCGTGACAGCCCAGCCACACGCCATCGACATTGATCTGCTGAACTTGACGAAATTGTTCGAACGAAAGTTGGTCTATCGGACCTCGGATATTGATCCCGGCATTGTTGATCAGAATGTCGATTCGATTCCAGCGCTGCATCACTTGTCGAACGACATCGGGCCAGGCTGTCGAGTCGCTGACATCGGCGGCAATGCCCAAGCTTTCGACAGCGTATTCGGCGGCCAGTTCCTGCGCGGCTGACATAACTTGATCGGCCGTACGACTGACCAGCGCCACGTTGGCTCCAGCGGAAGCCAAGCCGGCGGCCATCGCCAGCCCCAATCCCTTGGAACCGCCAGTGACAATCGCCGTTCGGCCGGCAAGATCAAACAACTTGGTTCCGGGTAGCTTCATTGTTTTGCATCTTTCCGCATGGGAGTTCATTCCGCGTCCAGGCGTTCCGACCAAACACGACAACTGGCACAATACCCCATCGCTATTTAGTTCGCGAGACGCGCTGGCGCAATTCGTGCATGGCGGCCGACATCGCTTGACTGCACTTGGCAAATTCGTCGACCGATTTCGCTCGATCACTTTGGACGTAATCCAGAATATGGCGTTCAGCCTGGACAAATTCGCCGGCGATATCGGCTACTTCGGCAGCAATCTCAATTGGAATGGATGTCACACCATTGGCGTCACCGTGCAACAATTCGCCAGAATTCACCGTCAGCCCGCCCACTCGCACCGGCAACCCGACGTGCAGAATATGGCAATACGCATGCGAACAAATGGTGCTGCCCGTGAAAACGGGAAAGCCCAACGCTCGCACTTGCTCTAAGTCTCGTCCACCTCCCGACGTAATCAAGCCGGTCGAACCGAAGGCCTTGTACGTAGAACACATGACTTCGCCGAAGGTTGCTCCGACGGCCGAATCATCCAAATCCTGAAAGACCACCACGGCAGGTCCGTCCAAAGTTTCAAACAACCGCAGCTGCTGTTCCAAACTGCCGTAGGCGTCGCCCGAACCCGGAGGTTGATCGGACCGGAAGGCTGCCGTGGCCGCGAAACCGACCATGGGCGGCATTTCAGGGAACGCCGATTGAATGCGATGATCCATGAAGCCAACGTTTCTGGGTCGCACGTCAAACAGTTCAATCACGTTACAAATGGTCGGCGTATCAAATTGCCGAAGTTTTTCCAGCGTTTCTGTGGAAAGGCCCATCGAATGTGCTCCTCACTGACATCATCACATTAGTGTGCGATGTAGGTTTCGTTCATAACCATTGAAATTCGGTGACGTGCTACGGTTCGTAGCCCAGATTTGGCGATAGCCAGCGTTCCATTTCACGCAGCGGCATTCCTTTTCGCTTGGCGTAGCTTTCCACCTGGTCGCGAGAAACTCGGTCCACGGCAAAATACCTGGCCTCCGGATGTGCGAAATACAAACCACTGACACTGGCCGCCGGGTACATGGCATAGCTTTCGGTCAGACTGACACCCACTTGTCGCTCGGCATCCAACAACCGAAACAGAGTTCCCTTTTCGGTATGATCGGGGCAAGCGGGATAGCCGTGCGCCGGCCGGATACCTCGGTATTTTTCCGCAATCAGGTCATCGTTGCCAAACGCGTTGGCTGTTTCGTATCCCCAAGCCACTCGAGCTTCTCGATGCAGGTATTCTGCAAACGCTTCGGCCAAACGATCGGCAATGGCTTTGACCATAATGGCGTTGTAATCATCGTTTTGCTGTTCATAGCGATGCACGAATTCGTCGCAACCGATGCCGGTGGTCACGGCAAACGCGCCGATGTAATCTTGTCGCCCGGAATCTAGCGGTGCGATATAGTCCGCCAGCGAACGAAAGTCCTTTTGCCCTTGACGTTCCCATTGCTGACGCAGCATGTGGAAACGAGCAACTTCGTTAGAACGACTTTCGTCTTCAAACAAGATCACATCGTCACCGTCTGACGCAGCGGGCCAAAAACCAAATACGCCGTTGGCATGCAGTCGCTTTTCGTGGATCGCTTGTTCTAGGATTCGCTGAGCGTCCGCAAACAGTTTCTTGGCTTCTTCACCGTAGGTCGCATCGTCCAAGATCTTGGGATATTTGACCTTCATTTCCCAAGACAGAAAGAAGGGTGACCAATCAATAAAGGGGACCAATTCTTCCAGCGGAAGACTGGACACCAGCTTGGTTCCCAGAAACGCCGGCTGATCGATTTGCACGGTACTCCAATCGGTCGCGAACCGCCGTTCCAGTGCTTCGGCATACGGCACCAATTTGACTTGACGCTGTCGATACGAATCGACCAATTGCTTTTGCAGCGCTTGGTTTTCCTTCACAAACACGCCTTTGTTGTCGGGACTGATCAACCGATCCACCACACCAACACACCGCGACGCGTCCAACACATGCACGGTTGGCTGACTGTAGGCCGGCGCAATTTTGACCGCGGTATGCTTGGCACTGGTTGTCGCACCGCCAATTAACAGCGGGATCTGGAAGCCTTGTCGCTCCATTTCGCTGGCCACATGCGCCATCTGATCTAGGCTGGGCGTGATCAAACCGGACAGGCCAATCACATCCACGCCTTCTTTCGCTGCGGTTTCCAAGATCTTTTCGCACGGGACCATGACGCCCAAATCGATTACTTCGTAACTGTTGCAGCCCAGCACCACACCGACAATGTTCTTGCCGATATCGTGGACGTCTCCTTTGACCGTGGCCAGCAAGATCTTGCCTCGAGCCGCTTGATCTTGCGTACCGGCTTCGATTCGTTCTTGTTCCATGTAGGGCAGCAAATAAGCGACGGCCTTCTTCATAACTCGAGCGGATTTGACCACTTGGGGCAGGAACATTTTGCCTTCGCCAAACAAGTCACCTACTTTGGACATCCCGTCCATCAGCGGGCCCTCAATGACTTGCAGACAGCGGTCGAATTGCTGCCGAGCTTCCTCGGTGTCCTCTTCGATAAACCGGTCAATTCCCTTGATTAACGCGTAACTCAAGCGTTCCGAAACGGAGGCTTCTCGCCAAGCAAGATCTTCGACCGCTTTCGTTCCCTTTTGGTCCTTGACGGTTTCCGCAAACTCCAGCATGCGATCTGTGGCGTCGGGACGCCGGTTCAGCAACACGTCTTCCACTCGTTCCAGCATCTCGGGCGGAATATTTTCATAAACCTCCAATTGCCCGGCGTTGACAATGCCCATGTCCAAGCCGGCTTTCACCGCGTGATACAAGAACGCGGAATGCATGGCTTCTCGGACCACATCATTCCCGCGGAAAGAAAACGAAATATTGCTCACTCCGCCAGAAACTTTAGCGCCGGGGCAAACTTGTTTGATCTTCCGAGTTGCTTCGATGAAGTTGACGGCGTAGTTATCGTGCTCGGAAATCCCGGTAGCGACGGTCAAGATATTCGGATCAAAGATGATATCTTGCGGTGGGAATTGAAGGTCCTGGGTCAGAATATCGTACGCTCGTTTGCAGACTTCCACTTTGTGGTCGGTTTCCACGGCTTGGCCATGTTCGTCAAACGCCATGACCACCACCGCAGCGCCATAGCGGCGAACCAATTTCGCTCGTTCCCGAAATTCATCTTCGCCATCTTTCAAACTGATCGAATTGACAATGGCCTTGCCCTGAACGCACTTGAGTCCCGCTTCGATAATCTCCCATTTGGAACTATCAATCATGACGGGAACGCTACTGATGTCTCGTTCACCGGCAATCAGGTTCAGGTACTTGGTCATGGCTTGCACGCCGTCTAGCAAGGCGTCGTCCATGTTGATGTCGATGACGCTGGCGCCGTTGGCCACTTGCTCTCGAGCTACTTCGACGGCTTCTTCATATTCGCCGTTGCGAATCAGCCGAGCGAACTTGCGCGAACCAGTGACATTGGTCCGTTCGCCGACATTGATGAAATTAGTGTCGGGTCGCAGCGTCAAGGGCAGGGTACCACTGAGCCGAGTGTACGGTTCGACGGTACTGCGATGATGCGGTTTGATCTTGCGCACGGCGTCACAAATGGCGCGAATGTGATCCGGTCCCGTGCCGCAACAGCCACCCACAATATTCAGCCAGCCGTTGGAGGCGAATTCGGCCATCTGTTCGCCCATTTGTTGTGGAGTCAGATCGTAGGCGCCCATTTCGTTCGGCAAGCCAGCATTGGGATGACAGCTGATATAGCAGTCGGCAATTTGGGACAGTTCAGAAATATAAGGTCGCATCAACTTGGGACCTAAAGCGCAATTCATGCCGACGCTGAGTAACGGTATGTGCGAAATGGAATTCCACATCGCTTCTACAGATTGGCTGGAAACGAATGTCACACCGCCTTCATTGAAGGTAGTGGAAACCATAATGGGAACGCGTTGGCCGGTCTCTTCAAAATAGCGTTCCGCAGCGAATAGGCACGCCTTCAGGTTCAGGGTGTCGATGACCGTTTCTGGTAGCAAGATATCAACGCCACCTTCTACTAGTCCTTTGACTTGCTGATAGTAAGACTCCATCAGCATATCAAACGTAGCATTCCGAAAGCTGGCATCTTCCACGTCAGTAGAAATGGCCGTCTGTTTGGCGGTGGGACCGATGGAACCCGCTACAAAGCGAGGTTTATCGGGAGTGCGTTCGTTGAATTCGTCCACGGCTTTTCTGGCGCACGCCACGGCTGCCATATTAATTTCGCGGACAATATCGCCGCTAAGCTTGAATTCTTCGACACCCACGGGACTAGCGCCAAACGTGTTGGTGGTGACAATATCCGCGCCGGCCTCCAAATATTTGCGATGGATTTCCGTGACGGATTGAGGTTGCGTTAGGCACAAAATATCGACAAAGTTCGACAAGTCAGCCGGATGGTTTGCAAACCGTTCGCCTCGCATATCCTGATCGGTCAACCTGAGCGCTTGCACCATGGTTCCCATAGCACCGTCCAAGATCAGAATTCGATCGGACATGAGGTCACGTAACTGTTGGTCTACTTTGCTTGATTCGCAATAAAGCATGCTAATGATTTTCTCGCGTAACAGAACTTTTTGAATAACACGGAAACCGTGGCCTAGCGAGTGCGTTAATTTTCGCTTCCTTGACGCACCATCGTGCCGGAGTCCGGAAGACGATTACTCTAAATGAAGAATTTCATTCCTTCGACCTGCAAAAATTGCTTCCAACCAACCTAGCCGAATCAACACCACAGAAGCGCAAACGTGCTGGAAAGTACCACAACGGTCCGCCGAAATCGCTTGAATCGGACAAGCAAACAGACAGAACGCCCAGGCCAGGCAATATGCAAAGCTTAGCAAAGTTGAAAATCCGCTTCAAACCTCAAGGTTTCCCTAATCACTTCCCGATACAAAGGTAGCAAGTTCATCCTGAACCCCCGGCCCGATAGCTTAACTAGCACAGTCAGTACTGGATAGAGACCATGATCATGGACGCGCGTCACGGCTCCCGCTCGCACACGTCAAGTTCGCGAACGCGTACGGCTTACTTTCCCATCCCGGACGTATCGGAACTCCAGACGTCAATGGAAACGATCGTAGAACCGGCCGATTCGACAGCGACAGATTCGACACTGACATCCACAGCCGACGATTCTGGACACTCGAACAGGTCAGGTGGGTCGAAACGCGATAACAAGCCAAATGCGGCGTTCGTTCGCGAACCAAATCGAGACACGTCGACCACCGCCACTCCAATTGAATCGGACGAATCTGCCGTTCGCCCGGCGACGGCCACCAGCCGAGGTTTCTTTCCGCAAATCAAATTTTCGAAACTTCCCGTTTGGGGATGGGCAGTTGTGGCAGCATTTGTGGTTTGGGTTTTCTATCCTTCCAACCAGGGCCCCGAAATTGCCAATTCGCCTGACAAGCCCGGGATGGAAATATCAAAAGACCCTTTGGCCAATGTGACGTCAGTCCCCATTCAGCGGAAAATGGAAACAGTCGAAACACCAGGCACATCGTCACCACAGGTGGCAACCGATGCCACAACAAAACAGCAAGGTCCATCGCCTTTGATGGACAAATTGGAAAAAGTGGAGCAAGCGGTATTGGAAAAGCGTTCACAACCAGAACCAAACCCAGCTACGGCTCGGCAGCCTGAAACATCGGAGCCAACACAGGTTGTCGAGTCGACGCCCGCACCGTCGCCTCCGGACGCGCGGCCCGAATTCGGCCTGCAACCGCCAAGCAATGGCCCGCCGGTGGAAGACTGGTTCCATGACACGTTCTCATCTGACTCGTCAAGTGCGAACCAGGACACTGAATCCCGTCCGGCGTCCGCTCCGCAAGACATTCAGGCGTATCGCCCGGAAGCCGGAACATCCGCCAACGCGAATCCAAGTAACCGGACTCCCGAATCTTACGTCCAATTCGATGGCAATGAATTCGGTACCGAGCCAGATTTCCGAGCGGCCGTGGATCAGTTCGCACAGAATCGCTCGGCCACACGTCCCAGTACAACCGCTTTCGATCCCTACACTTCGCCTTACGAATATGCGACCGGCCAACGTCGCGCTTCGACTGACTTAGATGCTGGGCAACCAACGAAATCCGGTCCCACGTATCCCGTGACGGACGTCCGCAACTACGATTTCCCAGAAGATGCGGTTTATCGAGTTGTCCGGCAACTTGGTGCTCGTCGCTAACACTGTGTTGCTTCGTTTCCTAACACCTCACCATTAGTTTCAATCGACAGGTTACCATGAGCAATTCCGACCGACTATTCATACGAGCATTCGCCGGGAACCGTCCCAAAACGCGCACCGAAGTTGCCGCGGCCCAAGCGTTGACACCCGCATCGCCCGCCAAGAAATCAAACATCATTCGCACGCCAGCTCGCAACACCAGTCGCGTGATTCGCAAACCCCACTTTATGCAACGCAAAGTGATGGCCAGTTCCGCCGTGGCGGCCGACGATACCACCACGGAAGCGTCTGCACCAACGCCGACAACGCCGAAGCCAATCAATTCGCAATTGCAAGCGCAGCCACAACCGAATACGCAACCGGTTTATTCGGCAGCTCCCGTTGGTTCTAGCCAACCCATGGTCAGCCAACCTAGAACGACGGTTGCCACGCAACAAGCCACGGTTTCTGGCAACGCAAGTACAGGGCCGGTGTCGCCCAAGCCAGTCCGCACAGTTCGGCAGCCGGTGGACCAACAAGCGGTTTCCTACATGCCGACTTCGATCCCCAGCGTATCGCACGCAATTTCTTTTCCGGTCGAGTTGTTTTCCATCCCGGACACCAATTCACAGACAGAAAGCCAATCGGCTCCAGAATTGATTGCCGAGTCTCACGAGCTTCGTTTTGATTCGCCGGAAAACAGCGGGGCGGTCCAAACGATGAACTCAAGTGCCGCCGAAGCGGTAGATGCTGATCTGCCGACAGCATCGCTGCTGGAAATCTTCAATTCGTCCATTACGACCATGGACGCGGCCTTTCCGGTCCGCGAAGCAACGGAGACTTCGAACACCAAAATCCGCATCTCGCCTGTGAGCGAACCGCAGATCGAATCCGGCCCTCACTTCACGATGCCTGCTCCGGAAATTCGTGAACCAGAGCCCATGGCCGAAGCCCCGGCGCAGATCTCGCTGCCGACAGCGGAACCAGAGGACCGTGCCATTGCCGCAACCAGCCAACCAGTTGAACTCGGCACAGACGCGTTTGCAACGCAGCAAGCGGAATTCGGCTCATTGCCGGCGTTTGCGAATGATGCGGTTATGGCACCGCCGGAAACGCACGTGGAAGGTTGGATTCCAGCGTGGCAAGTCGAAGCATTTCGAATTCCTTCCGTCTGTGAACTCGTGCAACACGCGGCCAAGGAAACGCTAAACGAATTATCCGGTCGACTGATCGCCGCCACAGGCGTAGGGCAGAATGTCGTCTCCATTCGAAGTGCTTGGCGAGGTGTTGGTCGTACGACAATGACAATCGGTTTGGCAGCTTGGTTGGCTCGTGTTGGCATTCGCACCTGCATTGTCGACGCAGACTTTGAACATCCTCGACTGGCAAATCAACTTGGCTTGGAAATCGAACAAGGCTGGGAACAAGTCCTGGACCAAGATTGTGATATCGCAGAACTGTGCGTCGTGTCTGCAGAAGACGGCTTTTGCGTCGCACCGCTGGCACAGCCCATGGACGCCAATGAAACCGTAAAGGATGTCATCTGTAACATCTGTGATTCACTCAGCCGTAATTTTGATCTGGTGCTCATTGACTGTGGTCCCGGCGCAGATATTTGGGAACGTCATATCGCGGCAAAACAACTTGGCGTTCTAGCCGTCCAAGACGCTCGTCGACGACATCAGGATGAACTAAGTGTGTTGGTCGATACGCTGCAGCGATTGCAGGTTCGCATGCTGGGCGTGATTGCGAATTTTGAATCGCTCCAATAGGTAGCTTCGGCCCTGCGTAGCCGACAGTAAGTTTCACTCTTCCTAACGTTATAACAGGAATGCGTCATGTACGAAGAATATTGGCAGTTGGATCGTAAACCGTTTGAAAGCAATGCCGACGCACACTTCTACTATCCCAGCGAATCACATCAAGGCGCCATCCTGAAACTTCGGTACGCAGTGGAAAACAGCAGCGGTTGCGCGCTGATCACAGGAGCTCCAGGACTGGGCAAGACTCAAGTGGTCCAAGCGCTGTTGGCTCAACTGCCCGACAACTTGACGCCTTGCGTGAATTTAGTCTTTCCGCAGATGCCAGCCGATCAGCTGCTGGACTACATTGCAGACGAATTGGCAGGCATTCCAGCCAAGGGCAAGGTGAACAGTATTGAAGAGAGTATTCGTCGAATTCAAAGCACATTGCAAGCGAATTCGGAAGCCGGCAAAAAGGCAGTCCTGGTCGTGGACGAAGCCCATCTGATCAGTGAAGAAGGCATCTTCGACACACTTCGACTGCTATTGAATTTTGATACAACCTCACAGTCGAAACTGGCGTTGGTTCTCGTGGGCCAGGCTGGCATTCTACCAATCTTGGATCGACGTCCGGGCTTGGAAGAACGCATGGTCGTCAAATGCATGCTGCGTCCCCTGACCGAAGATGAAACGGCCAGCTACATTCAGCATCGTTTGTCGCAAGCCGGAGGTTCGTCGGACATCTTTGAGCCAGAAGCTATCGAAGCGGTATTCGGGATCACTCGAGGCTTCCCCCGCAAGATTAATCGCCTCTGCGATCTAGCGCTGCTGGTAGGCTACGCACAAGAACTTACCACCATCAGTGCTGAACATATTGAATCGGTTTCGGAAGAGCTGATTACGGTGGTACCGGAATAGCCAGCTTCCAACGTGACATACAATACCTTCGAATTGTCTGACATGGATTCCATCAATTCAACGCAATTTCTTGCAGAACATCACAGGAATCGGAAACCTAGCAACAAATCAAGAATTAAATCGCAGTTTTCCTAACCCATTAGCTAACACACTATTGTTGTTAGAATCGGTGGGTCCCTTATAATTGCCGGTTGGCACGTCACAGTTTTTTGCCGAAGCGTTGCGTAGTAGGTGTCGGCCGTTAGTGAAAAGGGGCAATGAAAACTATGGATCGCAGCCGACAGCGGAATTCTCGGATCGAATCCCGCGCACTCTTGTCCGTTGAATCACTGGAAGATCGCCGCCTGCTGGTTACCAATGTCGTTGCACCGGTAATCGAACCGTTTCCGGCCGCTCAGATTCACTTGGCTGGAGGTCCAATTCCGGAAGATGCGGCGCACACGTTGTTCGTCACGGAAAGCCTATTTGACGTGACGTCGACCAATTCAGTTCCGGCCAGTCCCAACCAGATCGGCGGTTTTGCATCGGCCGATTATCATTGTACAGACGAAGCATTCAAGGCCGGCCTGCACACAGATTGGGATGGCATCACAGCGGTTTACAAAGCCATACTGTCTAGCAACGAAGTAAACGCTCGGGATCGGTTCAGCATCATCGGGCCAGTCTACAACACCCACGGGCAACTGTTGGCCTGGAACCGCAACGACTTCTGGGACGGGCAATTAGAGCATGCCGTACAATTCGACGCGCAAGGTCGCGCGATTACCGGTTCGCCTGATGTCTGGACGGGAACGGACGCCTTTGGACGTTCCACTCAGACCACCGCCAACAACTGGACCACGGCCTTTAGCGACGCTACCATTGGCAATGCCACGCGAGCCAACGCCGATTGGCTCTTATCCAACGTGGTTACTTCCGCAGCACCTGGGCATCTCTATTGCATTTCCATTCCTACCGGCCAACAACTTTCGCCGGGACCATTTGCCATCACTGATCCGCCAGCCCAAACGAAAGACACCACGCCGACGATTGAATGGGAAGCAGCCGCCAGAGCCATCCACTATGACGTTACGATTGCTGCGGACGAAGCGTGCCAAACGCCCATGCACAGCTTTGGCAATGTAACGCAGAATTTTGTCACCACCATTCCACTGCCTACCGGTTCCTACTTTGCCTGCGTTTCCGCGACGAGTGCTTCAGGCGAACAGACGCAGGCGAGCAATTCGCCGTTTGCGTTTGAAATTGTATCCGACATCGCTCAGATACCACCGGTCGCGAATATCGGCGGTCCATACGTTTCGGACGAAGGCCAAGTCATCACGTTTGACGGCAGCGAGTCATTCGATCCGCTTGATCCAAACGCCGTATTGTCCTACGAATGGGATTTTGATTTCGACGGAACGTTTGATCCGTGGTCGCACTACAGCGAACGTCCTTCCCTGTTTTCTCAAGCCGACTTTCCCGCTCGGTTGATTGCACTACGCGTCACCAATGCCAACGGCATGTCCGACACGGACTTTACCACGTGGCAGGTCAGCGAAACGCCGCCACACGCCACTTTCTTAGCGCTGCCGGCGCCCAGTTCCGATGGCCTGACCATTCAATTTGCTCAAGCGTCCAATACCGGCAACCTATCGGAATCAATTGTCAAATGGCATTGGCAGTTCGCCAACTTGGGACAAAGCGACGATCCCAATCCGCAGTACCGATTTCCTGCTTCGGGAATCTATTCGGTTAGCTTGACCGTCACGGACAGTGACGGTTCCGCGTTTACTACCACGCAGTCCGTGTCCGTCACCGATGGCACTCCTGTGGCACACGCCGGTGGCCCCTACGTTTCAGCCGAAGGTGCACCGCTTCTATTGGACGCAAGCGCCACGACAGACCCCAACGATCCACTAGAGACGCTCAAATTTGAATGGGACTTGAATTACGACGGCACTTTTACCCCTAGCGGAATCACGGGGATCAGTCCGCAAGTCATGGCGGCGGACGACTTTGCCGCGCGAACGATCGCGGTGCGAACCACCGATTCTCGCGGACTGACGGATATTGCCACCACCACTTGGCAAGTGACCGAAGTTGCTCCGCACGCCGAATTTGACTGGACAGTGTTACCAGGAAATGGCCTACGAGTCCAATTCATGGACAAGTCCAGCACTGGCACGTCTTCCGATCAGATCACGCGACACTTCTGGAACTTTGGCGGGCTAGGAGCCAGTTCGGCTTCTTCGCCCGTTTTTCAATTCGCCACCGGCGGCACCTATCAAGTGGAACTAACCGTCACCGATGACGATGGTTCGCGCAGTTCGATTCTGCACGAAGTAACCGTCAGTGATTTCGCTCCCATTGCCAATGCCGGCGGACCGTATGTTTCCGACGAAGGGCAAACGATTCTGCTTGATGGATCAGGTACAACGGATCCCAACCACGCGAATTCACTGCTCCAGTTCGCCTGGGACCTCGACTACGATGGTACGTTTGGTCCGGACATTGTGATTGGCGAACGCCCGCTGGCGGTCAGCCAACAAGATTTTGCAGCCCGAGTGATTGCGTTACGAGTAACCGATCCGGCCGGCCTGATCAGTATCTCCACAACGACATGGGAAGTTCGTGAAGTGGCACCGTTCGTGTCGTTCGCGTGGCTGCTGCCCGAAGATTCGGACGGATTGAAAGTCCAGTTCTTTGGCGCGGCCAACACGCTCAATTCGTCCGATACCATTGCCACTTGGCGTTGGAATTTTGGGGCCGCGGGTGAATCGACCGATCCGAATCCTGTCATCACCTTTCCAGCCGATGGTTCGTACCAAGTCACGCTGACGGTCATCGATTCTGACGGTTCGTCGGCTTCACTCACCCAAACCGTTGCGTTGCAGAACGAACCACCTGTGGCCGACGCTGGCGGACCATATACCATTATGGAAGGGACCGACCTGCGCCTGGACGCTCGGAAATCATCCGACCCATCCGACGAAACATTGAGCTTTGCCTGGGACTTGGACAATGACGGACAGTTTGACGACGCCGCAGGCGAATACCCCGTTGTTGCTTGGCAGTCGCTTGCGGAAAATACGCCGCAAATTGCCGACAGCGGAGTCTACACCATTGGCGTGCAGGTTTCGGATGGACGAGGCGGCGTGGACACCGCCACGGCTCGGTTGGAAATTGCCAACGCACTGCCTTCCATTGTCGAACTGGTGGTGCCGGAGAACATTCAAGTGGGCCAAGCAGTGACGTTTCAAGCAAGCGGTGTCGATCCGGCCGGTGATCAAGACCCGTTGGAATTCGAATGGGAGCTAGGACGTCGCGGCGAAGTGATTACGCAAGGCGATGTTTCCCAATTCGATTATGTGTTCCACAGAGGCGGACAGTATTGGATCTCGGTAACACTGAAAGATGATGACGGAGCGTTTGTGACAACCGGATTTCAGATTGACGTCACGGCCAACTTGGATCCACTCTTCCGAAAGCCGCGGCCCAACATGTCGGACGCTTCCTAACGTGACTCGCCGAATCAACGCACAAGAGGGCTTCTTCGTCCGCCGCGTTGCGCGTTATCCTTACGTTTTTCCGTTCGCATGCGATCATTGCGTCGTCCGTTTGCCCTTAGCCCCAATC
>JAGQOZ010000378.1 GCA_020426955.1 Planctomycetales bacterium | reverse complement strand
GTCCGTAGTATTCACGGAACCGCGTACACTCGTTTACACAATGTGGATTTGCTGACAGTCGTGCGAGAATTCGCCGTCGATTTTCAGGCACCGCCGG
Source organism: Planctomycetales bacterium (assembly GCA_020426955.1). Taxonomy (GTDB): domain Bacteria; phylum Planctomycetota; class Planctomycetia; order Pirellulales; family Pirellulaceae; genus JAGQOZ01. The sequence continues at coordinate 6,060 of JAGQOZ010000378.1, read as the reverse complement.
TGGGATTGAATGGAGGGACAGGACTATATTGCGGCGAGCAAGACATGTTTTGCTTTCTCATTGATCCAACAGGCTGGACGGATATCAACGGCGAAGCGTTTGCTCCGGGATTTTTTCTGTGGAATTCCGAAGTAGGACGAAGAAGTCTCGGTGTGTCGACGTTCTGGTTTCAAGCGGTGTGCGGGAACCACATTGTGTGGGACGCCATCGAAGTGAACGAAGTGCGTCGCAAGCATACGACTAACGTGCGAGATTCGCTGAACGACGTGCGTCGAATGTTAGAGCAACTGGTGCAGAAGCGAGACGCTCGGCGTGACGGCTTCATTCGAACCGTGCAAACCGCCATGGGCACCCAGCTGGGAACGGACGTCGAAGATGTCTGCAAAGAGTTAGGCAAACATGGTGTTCGCGCCAAGTTGGCCAAGCTGGTGATCCAAGAAGCTCAGCAGCGAAGTGGCCTAACGGTGTTTGCCCTGGTCGACGCGCTGACTCGTCTTTCGCAGCAGCAGAAGAACGCGGGCGAACGATTGGAACTGGACCAACAAGCGGCTTCGCTACTAACGTCCATCGCGTAGTCCAAGTGCGGAACAGTCAATTCGCTTGATCCTGTTTTTATCAAGGTTTTCCATTGCCTGTTCCGCCACTATTTTACGATCCTGGACAGCAAATATTTCAATTCAGAGTCCTGAGTTTGAACGCAACTGCCTGATCCTATTTCGAGGATTGTGAGCCGCGTGATTGTCCACTCGCGGCCATCAATTTCGCCTTGTCGTTAGCAGATGGTTCGCTTGCATTCGCCACAACTCGCTGAATTATCTACACAAAATCCGTTCTCTATAGACCTTTGCTTAAGGATTCGATCTGTCGTAATCTTGGCGGTAGTCGAGTGAAGGGCGAACCGCGAGGAATCGAACTGCGTGAATTGCCGAGTCCTATCGGGTTCGCCCCCACTCCTTTTTCCAAGGAGGCATTATGAAAAAGTACATCTGGGAAGGCGCCGTCGGCGTCGTGTTGCAGCCCAAACCAGACCGCAATGGCGAATATTTTTGGACGTTTGAATTTGTCCGGTGTTTTCGCCAAGCAGGCCTGGAAGAGATGCGTTACGGCAAATCGTTCACCCAACGAAATGCCGACGCACTCGGGAAAGCTCTGGATCGAGCGTTCGAATTCATGACGACAACTTCGGCTTCGTCACTCGCTGATACCAGTGCTCCGTAACACAACGCGACGGCTTGGAAGCGAGCCGTCGCTCTTTAACCACTTGTAGCGTGAATTCGCATCTCGCGCAAGACATTGCTGCCGAATGCATCACCAGACAACACGAAGTCCCGATGCAGCCCAACTTGGCGACGCTTTTCGGGTCAAACGCCGTTTGTGGGAAGCTCTGAACGTTCTAGCTGATTCTCAATGTCAGCGGTCGAAGCGAAAACTGCTATCGTTCAGAGTGCGAATATCGACCTGCCGCCCGAGTGTTTTCGCTGATGGTTTCGGCCATGAGCGAAAGTTCTTTGGCACGAACTACGCTAGAAAGGTTGGTCTATTATGTCAAACTCGCGACCTGTGCATGAATTCCGTTGCGGTTCCATCAAAGCGGCCATTTGGCTGAACGAAACGAACGGCAGCGGTCCGCAGTACAACGTCACGCTGAATCGTCTTTATCGCTTGCCTCCGGACGAGCGAACCAAGAACGATAACGGCTGGCGTCAAACAAGTTCACTTCGCCGAGACGATCTGCTGATTGCGGGCGAAGTACTACGACAAACGTTCGGCTGGATCTGTCAACAGACCCAGCCAACCAGCGACGGTGCGAATTCGCCCATCGCTGAAGCGAACGAACCTCGGTTCTAAGACGTGTTTTTGTTTCAAAGGTGATTGCGCTTGTGCCAAAGACTTTCACCTCACCATTTTTGAATGTTACGGAGCGGCGTTTGCACTCCGCCGAACACCAAGTGGCAACATGTATTTTCCGTTAACTAATGGAGCCTGAAGGCTTTACGTCAATCCAGTGGACGGTTTTGAAACATTTTGGAAAAAAATCTCAAATTCCAAGGATTTCGTATCCGGCTTTTGCATTCAAATTACGTCTTACTAGATTGAACGATTTTGCGCTCCCAGTTTTTCGCGCAGAACATTCATTCCAACAGGCGTTGACTTGGCGAGTATGGAAACAGCATGAAATCTCAAGTGAACGCCATGTGGTTGTCGGTTGACGACGCGGAACAATATCGAAAAACAAATGGAATTAATGTAGACATTGCCCCTAGATCGCAGGCGACATCTTCCTATCTGAAGTCGGCTGGCGTTCATCTTAAACCGTTGAACTTTCGCTACTTCGCCTGGCAAGCTAAATGCCGACGGTATTTAGCGGTGATTGCCATCGCCCGGTGGGAGGGCTTGGCGGAAGCCGTCAAGATTGGTTGTTCAATTTGCCGTTCCATTTTTGCCTGTTCCAGAAGCAATCTGCTGGTCCAGAAAACAGGTGAATTATCGGTTGAAGTCAATGTCGCACAGCAGAACGTTATTCCCATCTATCTATGCAAGGATGGCATCAATAAAATTCGCCCAGCAGCCTCTTTGAGGGTTTCAGATCTTCCTCCATTGGTATCCAAGAGATGAGCCGAAGAAAAAGAAAAATCGAACGTCGTGGTTACAAACGCAATCGTGTTTCAAATTGTGAAGCACTTGAAGCAAGAATGCTATTAACAACCGGCTTTTTCTCCGTTTCCGAAATGGCGGACAAGCTCCGACCACATTTGTCTTCGATTCAAGGTCTGACGGTCATAACGCACGGCTTTCAGCCAACCAATACGGGCGACGGTATGTCGAATTTGTCGCATGCTGTATACGCTCGCGCTGACGCCTACGCGGCCGACAGTACTGGTAGGGACGCTTGGTTGCTTGATTACGACATTCGAAGTGAGGCGACACTCGCCGGATTTGATGTCGACCTTATAAAAGATGATGACGGGGAGAATAACGGATCCATACTTGACCGCAGTCCATCTGAGATCATCCTACAGTTCGACTGGGCAGAAGAGTCTAACGAGCTATCTAGCGGATGGGGAGAAGCCGCAGGTGACGCACTTTTTAGCCTTATAACTGGACTTGGTTTGGTTAATCCGGCAGTCCCATCCATTGCGCCTTCCCTGCACTTTATCGCACATAGTTTTGGAAGTGCAGTTACCAGCGAGGCGATCGAGCGACTTGCCTTCTATGACGTTCCAGTTGACCAAGTCACCTTGCTTGATCCTCACGATTTTGATGAGTCTGGAATCCCAGTTGACGAAGACCAACGTCTGTTCGACTTGGGGCAGCCACAGCATGCTCCCGATGGCACCCCGTTGGCAGAAGGATACGGGGCAACCGTTTGGGACAACGTCGCGTTTGCTGATGTCTACTATCAAACACGACCTATACCGTTCATTCCTGAAGGGCGACCGCTGCCAGGAGCATTCAATACGAACCTCAGCGATCATCCTGGTGTTGGTGACTTGACTGTTCTCAATCCGCACTCAGCCGTGTGGCAAGAGTTTTACATCGACAGCGCGACAGATCGAATGCCGGTGGATCATTCGGGTGGAGATCTTGAAGGCACATATGGATTTGATTCAAACCGCGATGGCTTTATAGACAGCTCCGAATCTCGCGAAAACGATTCGATTTACTTGGATGTCAACGGTAATGGCAAACTTGACTCGAGCGAGCCATCAGTAGCTACTGATCAATGGGGGCACTTCAACTTTGGAGTAGTAGCTGCTGGCACGTATGTGGTTGCGTCATCTAGCCAAGCTGAAACCGGCTACGCTTGGAGCCGGGTGGGCGGCGGTGAAACGGATCGCCCCGTTTCAGAATTCAATTTCTATGATGGAACGCAGGACCACGAACACACTCCTGCAGAACTTAAACCAGGCGAGTTGACAGACCCAAGTGATCGGCTTTCAGTCGCTTCTGCGAAGCAAGCACCTGTTTGGGACGGTGCCTCCTTCATTGTAAACGGTGACTTCTCGGCGGCCGGTGACCGATTTGATGCAGATGGAAATCTGTATGCAGTAGGCAGTCTCGGCTATTTAACAGCCGACAATCTTATTCCCGGCTGGTCGCATCACGGTGGTGGCGGGTCGGGAAGAGTTGAAAGGGAAGGCAACAACCATTACCTGCGGCTTGACGCTTCTGCAATTAGCCGTACTCACAATGCGTTTTATCTGGACCAGCAGGCTGGCATTCTCGAGTTTGATCTACGTGTGCCAACGGCGGATTCAGGTGATACGCTAGTGATTCGGATTGGAGACCAGATCGTCGGAACCGTTGCACTTGACGCTACATCCACCGTCTTTAAGCAGCAGCGGGTTGTCGTGCCGATCGAATTGCGAGGAAAGACACAGACGCTTAGCTTTCAATTGATTCCGGCAGTTAATGCTCCAATCAGAGCCGTTGTCAATATTGACAACGTTCAGATTAAAGCAGGTGGCCGTTCGGGTGATATTGTGCCCATCAGTCTCGCAGCACTTAATCCCGGTGTGTCTGAGTTCGGAATTATCGGTTGGACATCGACAGAAACGGGTCGATCACCTCTCGATCTAGCGGTATCTGAAAATTCGCTTCGAGGTGACCATCATCTTCAAATCGGTGGGCAAACGGTTGCGCACGTACTGTTCAGTGATCGTGTTGCGGATGGCGGAGCAAACTCGGGGAAAAACTTTGGCGAGTCTGGCCAGTTATACCTTGCACCACCGACGGACTCTTCGACTGGAAACGCCGGTTTTAGTGGAGAGCTCGAACTATGGTACCGGCAGGGAGAAGCACTTGCGACCGTTCCCCTCGCAAATGGGCTGATGGACAGACTCGCTGATCGAACTGCATCGATCAGCGAAATCGTTAATCAATTGGTCGACGACGGCTTTGGGGAGAAAGTCCCGTCTATAGATATATCCTCAACGTATCAGTCGCGATCCATCGATCTTGGAGCAGGCAAACAGGTGCAACAATGGCTGATCGTTGATACCGCCAACGGAAACGATTGGGTGCTGGTCGCATCAGAAAGTGACAGTCTGTCGCTTTATCGAGCCAAATCGATCGACATTCAAATCGTTCCCGGTATTGCAACGATCAACGATCCAGAGCGGGTCGTCAGCAGTGGTGCCGCGGTTCTCGAGATAGCTCGGTTGCAGCAGAGATTGCGATATTACGATTATCCTGGTCAGTCTGGCAGATTACTTGTTGTGGACGGTATTGTTGGCAATGAGACTCGACATGCGGCAGGTCTGTTCACTGCGACGGTGGAAGTCGGCGAACATGAAAATCGTGACTCTGTTTCGGGAGTCGCTTACAATTTTATCAACGCCTTAAATGCTCCTCATTGGGAAGAGTTGGTCGCGAGACCAAACGATGATTTTGACGTTGTGCTAGGCCCTTTCCCACCAAACTCGCCACCACGGTATTTCGGTACGAACTGGCTAGTCGAAACAATACGGCTCGGTGCAGCGGCGGCGAAACGAGGTACAGAGCCCATCTCCATGCCGATCGGCGTCGGGTCGATCAGCGCGCCGAACGGTCCAGGGCCGGAAGGATACCACGAAGGGCATGATGCAGGGATGTCAGTCGATTTCCTATTGCCAATTCAGATTGCCGACGTTGGTGATGGTTCGGTCTCGGAACTAGAGAGCGACGCGGCGGGATTAATTCGTGCGTTGGAGACTGCTGCGTTTCCCGGCGTGACAATTCGCGAAGTCCGAACGAGCAATTCCGATATAGCCGATGCAATCAACGCTGGAAGGATATCTCCAATAGCGATCGTTGATGCCGGCTATGCAGGTGGGCTCCATGTTACGATCAATCCACCTCCACCGGTATATTCCGTCTCTAACGAGCATGCAGGTGTACCATCCAACACTTCAAGCGGACTCGTGCTTACGGCGTCAAATGTCGTGGCCGAGAATGCCGGGACTATCGTGGTTTCCGTAGCAAGAGCCGGCTCAACGGAAAGCGATCTGGTCGTCTATTTGTCAACAAGTAACGGCGACCTCGCGAATGTGCCAGCGACAGTGACGATTCCGTCTGGTG
>JAGQOZ010000377.1 GCA_020426955.1 Planctomycetales bacterium | reverse complement strand
AAATTGATTGCACAGTTCGTTATGGCAAATTCGATACAGCCACGATCGAAATTTTCCTTTCTGCGTATCTGGCTGAAAACGATCGATCGCTCGTACCAACGCCAGGAATACTCGCTGAGCCAGTTCCGCTGCGTCTGATTGCTGCAAACCCTTACGTTTGGCAATGCGCAGAATCACTGGCTGATAAATCGCCACGAATTCTCGCCACGCATCCGCGTCTTGACGATTTCGCAAGCGAAGTATCAAGCTGTTTCTCGTTTTTTGAACCGACGCCATGGCAGGTGCTTTCCGGGAATGTTGCTATTGGCTATGAATTACACTGGCAGAATCGCAGAATCTTTCTGCCGGGTCGGCAAAAAGTCTTTTTTTCTTCCTGCGAGTATACACTGCACGGTGTGACTGCTTTGCTAGTGCCTTGGCCATCATCCCGGTGAAGTTCATTGCTGAAAAAAAGCACAGATCGCAAATGAACCGGCGGCAATACAGCCGTTCAATAGGATGCAGCGCAGCGAATGCTCAACTACGCAGGGCTTGACACGAAGAAGCGGAGACTGGTTTTGGATTATTCCAAGCGGCCGGTTGACTGATCCGATCCTATTGCACGACCGGCACGCTACTTCGAATCATCAAAACCAACTGGCCACTTCCTGCAGCCCGGGGATACGATCATGGATCGGCCAATATTCTAGGCCCACATAGCCGTCGAATGGTGTTTGCCGGATGGCATCAAAAATGGCGGGGTAGTGAATTTCACCTTCGGTCAGTTCGTGTCGGCCAGGATTGCCCGCTGCGTGGAAGTGTCCAATCTTGGCATTGTTAGACACGATGTTATGAATCAAATGTCCTTCGCTAATCTGTTGATGGTAGATGTCGAACACCACTTTCACATGCGGACTACCTACGGCATCCACAATCTGAAAGGCTTCGTCACTGCGAATCAGATAGTATCCCGGATGGTCCACCTGCTCGTTTAACGGTTCAATCACTAACGTCACGTCGGCCGCTTCCAGCAACGGCGCCGCTTGCTTCAGTCCGTCAATCAAGCTTTGGTGTTGCGACCCACGGTCTATATTCGGCAGAAAATCACCCACTTGAGAAATCAACGTGGGGCAATTTAATTGCTTGGCGGCCGCAATCGATTCTTCCAGTCCTGCTAAGTAGTCGCTGCGAACCGACGAATCGACCAAGCTGATGAATTTGGTACAACACGCGGCAATCTGTAGTTGGTGTTGGTCTCGCAAACGCATGATCGAATCCAAATCTTTGTCCCACCAGCCCCAAAATTCAAACGCGTGCAGATTGGCTTGCTTGACCGCAAGCAACGCGTCTTCCAGCGGTTGGTTTTCAAATACGGCGTCGATGCATACAGATGGTTTGAGCACAAAAGTCCTTTCGTTGTGGATGATTCCTACAAGTTAGCGATAGACCGTGATGATGATAGGTTCAGTTGCGACGAATCCAGCGACGACGGATTACCATACCAATGACAACCAGCGCCCAACAAACACTATTCAATTTAGACGGTTCTGGAACAGCGTGAACCGACTTCGCGTCAAATTGAAAGCCGCCGTCTTGGAGTGCCAGGATTAGATCAGACGAATCAAATTCTCCATCACCGTTCCAGTCGCCGGTGGCCCAAGTGGAATTTACGGGTAGAGTGTCTTCGTATTCGCCCGCTTGGAAGATGGCGGTCAAATCGGACGAATCAAATCGCCCATTCAGGTCTGCGTCGCCGAAGACGGTTTGGGCAATTTCGTGAATCCAAGCCGTTCGGTCAAGTCGATCAAGCGTCCCGTCATTATTTAAGTCTGCATCGGAGAGTTCAGCGGCATTGCGAATGGCGCTGGAAAGCAGATCTAAGTCGCCACTATCCAGCGTTCCGTTGCCGTTGTAATCACCAACCAGAGTCTGATTCGGGAGATTCAAACGAGCAACCACCAAACCTTCCGACATATCGCTGAGAATGATGTTGCCGCTTTCAAAAAAAGGGTAAACGCTCCACGCTCCGCCAAAGTCTGCTGCGTCGGAATCAGGATGTGTATCCAGCGATGCCACTTCGGCCAGATTCCCGTTTTCAATGTCGGTTAAATCTAACACTCGTAGCCCGCTTAAATAATTCGCCGCGTAGGCTCGTCCATCATGAATGTAAAGATTGTGATCAATCGATGACGTTTCAAATTCGTGGTAGCCAAGGTAGCGAGGCGAATCTAAGTCTTCTACATTCCAGATGTGTGTGCGAGTCTTCGTGTCGTTGTACATTTCGTCCAGTTCGTCATCCATCAGGACGAAACGGTGATCTTCGGTCAGCCAGCCTTGGTGCGAATATTGGCTGTCCGGGTACTGAGTGCGACTGATCAGTTCAGCGTCGGCGGGTTGGCTGGCGTTGAACACTGTCAACGAATCGACGGTGAAGGCAAACACTAATTCATTTCCGGTATAGTCTGCATCGGGGCCGTGATACGTTACGATCTGCGCATCATGCGCGTAACCGATACCTCGCATTCCGCCCGCAGCTTGCGGCTCCAAGGGATTGCTGATGTCCACAAAATGCAGACCACCTTGAAACGTGTCCGTACCGGTGGCAGCCACTAATCCGGAATCTGGATTGATGGCCACGTTGTGCGAATTCCCAAACCCTCGATACACCGCATCGGCCGACCACGTTTCCGCCGGCGCTTGTGCGAGTCCTCGAAGCCGAGTTAAATCGAAGACTTGCAATCCGTGTCGCGAAACGTCGGCCACAATAAAGGCATAATCTCCATACGTCTTGATGTCTCGCCACCAATAGTTCTGCGAATTGCTTGGCAACAGGCCCAGAAAAACGGGCGATTCAGGGACCGTGATATCAACAAACGCGGTGGCGTCACTGCGACCGACCAAAGCATATTCGTGCCCGGTTTCCGCATCGGTCCATCCCCAGATGTCGTTGACAATGACTTGTCCCCAACCGTTTGGATCGGTGACGGGTTCGTTCCCGCCCAGCATCGAAATGGGCAGATGAGCAATCACGTCCATGTTTTCCGCCGCAAAGCTCTCCGGATGAGGCACGTCCACACCACTGCCATCCAGCAGATTCTTGCCGTCTCCGTGCGCATGCAGACAGGACGAAACTGCTATGACAAACAGAAGCACAACCAAGCTCAGATGTTGTTGAACCATCCCAACGTCCTTCCGATGGAAAAAGTGTCGCACCACTGACCATCATAGTGCAATTCTGCTATGTGCGGAAACAGAAACTGCGAGAAGTAATTACTAGGGACGCAATGGATCATACGGAGACATTTCAATCGGCGGCGTTTCATCTGACATGACGGCCGCCAGGCATTCGGCCGTGATAGCTGCCAAATGGATGCCACTGCGGAAGTGTCCTGCGGCCACAAAACAGTTAGGCAGCGACTTGAGTGCGCCGATATATGGCGCACCATCGTGGCAGCTGGGCCGCAATCCCGCCCACGATTTCACAATGTAATGCCGTGCCAACTCGGGAACAAGACGCACAGCAAAGTCCGTCAATTCGGCGATTCCGGCGTCGGTTGTCGAACAGTTGAATTGCTCTTCTTCCACGGTCGAACCAGCCAGCAAGAGCCCGTCGGTTCGAGCAAACAAGTAACGCGGGCCTTCATTGATGACGTGTCGCACGAGCGGCTGTTCCAATTGCCACATAATCATCTGGCCTCGGCGAGCTTCCACGTACAGTGGCGGCATGCCGTAATCTGCCAACAGTTCTAATGCCCAAGGGCCGGTAGCAACGCAAACTTGATCCGCTGTCATGACATCGTGAGAAGTGTGCACCGCCAGCCGCTGGTCGGATGTCTTGCGCACCGAAGTCGCTCGTACATTTTCCAGCCGCACTACATTGCTTCGCTGATCCAAAATGGCGCGCAATGCTTTCAGAATCCGATTCGGTCGAACCAATTTTTCTTCGGGCGAAAAGAATACCGCCGCGGGTGGTTGCAGCGGACGAAGCGGCGGTTCGAATTCTGCCAGCGAATCGAGCGGTACTTCCTGGATGTCCACGCCGTAAAATTGCCACTCCGCCACGGCAGCTCGTAAAGCAGCCACTTCGCCTGGGCGATTCGCGATATATAGCCCGCCGCAGTTCTGTAGTTCAAGGTCGATGCCGGACGCCGATTCCAGGAGTGACACCCAAGTGTCATAACGCGGATGAGCAAGCTGTCTCAGCTGTTCCAGCGGATCGGTTTTGGCGTTCTTCAGCGGTGGCGGCAAAACGCCGGCGGCCGCCCAGGAAGCGGTGTTGGCCACGTTGCAGTGGTCCACCACGGTGACGTTTCGGTTGCTATCGGACGAAAGCTTTTCGGCAATTGCCAAACCAATGATGCCGCCGCCGATAATGATAGTTTGTTGCACGCCAAAACCAATCTTACATCATTTGGCAGCCGCCCATCCCGCATTGAGGACGACCGCACGTGCCGGGATTGGGTTCACAAACCGGTAAGTCACCACTGCTACTGTGCGCCGCCACCACACTCAGCTGACGTTCCACTTGGGACGCGCCGCAAGCGGGGCAAACCGCTGCTTCGCTTCCGCGGATCAGCAGTTCAAAATCGGCGTTGCACTTCTGACAAGCGTATTCATAAATGGGCATCGTTGCGTTCTTTCTATTTAGAATGACTGTTGAAAGCCAGTTTCTTTTTGATTTCGTCCTTCAGCTGTTCCAAGATGGAATCCTTATCGGTCTCTTCCAAAATACGTCGAACCACGGACTTGGGCGCTTCATTTCCCCAAGACGCACCGTGTTCAAAATAATACTTTGCGGCTTGGCCAACAATGTATGAACCGAATCCACCTGCTGCTCCTTGAGGCAGCGCTGTGAGTGGAGTGGTACCGCCCAGTGTCAGTCCTTTCAGGCCGGTAAAGATGGTCCCCAGCACGACGTCGACCAGCAGCATCGACCCCAGCGACATGCCGATGGATCTAGCCAGCTTTTGCGCGTTCATCCACGACATTTCCAGTCCATAGATTTTGGCGAGCGCAATAATCATGCTGATATCCACGGCGGCTCCGCCCAGCACATCAGCCAGGATGGCGGGATTTAATCCAACCGCCAAGGCCTTCATAGCGGCAAAGCTCCAAATCGTCTGGTTGGCTCGTTTGTTACGCAATTCCACTCGTAATTTGGCAATTCGATCTGTCTTATCCGCGGCAAACACCGCCGCGTTCAACGCCACCAACGCCAATCCGTCTCGTTCCAAAATTTGCAGAATTCGAGCTTTCAGATCAGACACAATCGGTTCGGGCTTTTTCCAAACGGACTTTTCACGACCGTGGGCGTCCACTTCCACGTATTCGATTTCTCGAGGATCGGCCGAAGTCATGACGAAGTTTTCCGGCGGCACCAAGCCTTTCAAACGATCGTCGCGAATGATCTTGGTCAGACGCTGCAAATCTTCGTCTGAATAGAGATCGATTTTGTTTAGCACAATCAAGATTGGTTTGTGAACCGCCAGCAAAGCGATGATGGCCGAGAATTCAACTTCGTTCAGATCGGAATCGGTGACAAAGACAATCAAGTCACCTCGTTTAGCGGCCAGTTTGGCGATGGTCTGATGATCGCTGTCGCCTACTTCGTTAATCCCGGGCGTGTCGACAATCACCATTTCTGAATTGTCGATTCCCGGTAAGACGTAGCTTTCTGCTTTCCAGTTGATGGGTTTGGATTCTTTGGTCCAGCCACCCTGGACGTTGACTTCGGCCACTTCTTCGCCAACCAATGCGTTGACTAGCGCCGACTTACCAGTGCTGATTTCGCCAAACAACACAATTTCAACTCGGCCATTGGTCAGTTTCTGTTCAATATCCTTTAGCTGAGAAATATCGTGGCGCAGATGGTCCTTTTCCACGTCGGTGCACTTGGCATATTTTTCAATCGCCTTTTGGACGGAATTGAGTGCTTCTTTGTAGCGGCTGTCGGTTGATTTGGACGAACTTGAGTTCATGTCGAATTCTTTGTGTTAATGGCTTTGACGAAGAAAACCGGCGAAGCATATTGCGGATAGCCAACAACCCTGGTTATTCATCATCGTCATCATCTTGCTTACCGCCTGAACCGAATTGAGTTCGAGCGACCGTGACTAATTTCCGCAATTCGTTCACACTGGTCACTCGTTCCCATTCGCGTCTAGCTAACGCGGCCATGCCACCAGGTGG
>JAGQOZ010000376.1 GCA_020426955.1 Planctomycetales bacterium | reverse complement strand
AGCGACGGCAATGAGCGACCGGTTCGGTCAGTTCGATCGGACCATCCATCGAATGCACGTCCCGCATTTCGATCTCGACTTGGCACTGCTGACGGCAATCGGGACAGCGAACTTTCCCCAGTTCCTGCAAAGCCACTTCGCGAGCTCGTTCACCCTGGATGGCCCGGCTGAGTTTCTTTCCCAGATCGTGAGCCGGCAATTAGGTCTCGTCAAAATGCGGCACTCGATCACCCTGCTCCAGGGCCTGCAGCTCGGCCGCCGTATGTGCCGCTTGCGCCAATTGAAGTTCGAGCTTTTCTTCCAGCTGCTGTCGTTTCGCGTCCATGCGAGACCTTGCTTTCCAAAAACTGCGAGACACCCAAAATATCCATGCCCACCAGATTAACAAAAAACTTCAAAATCTACTATTGACGTTTTTTAACCAACTACACTCCTCGCAATCCCTGACATGCACCCCAATACTGCCGTTTGATTTGATTCATCTGGACTCTTAGGCGACAACTGGTATAGTTTAGCAACGTCAATTCCGTGCTTGGAATTGTTTACTCGCGTCACCCTTGTAGTGGGGGAAGTTTTAGTAAAGGCTTGAAAACATAATACTTATGGCAAAAAAAGAAGAAGCATTAGAAGTTGAAGGAGTGGTTACACAAGCGTTGGCTAACACTCGTTTTCGTGTCCAAGTGGATGACGGTCCAGAAGTTCTGGCCCACGTAGCAGGTAAGATGCGTAAACATTTCATTCGAATTGTTCCTGGAGATCGAGTGCGAGTGGAGTTGTCTCCCTACGATCTATCCAAGGGGCGAATTGTCTTCCGCGAACGCTAATTTCGCGCGAACTTGGCCGAAGTGGATCTTTCGCCAAGTTGCAGAACTTAAGTTCGTTTCATTCACCGGTTCGCTCCGCTTTGTTCGTATCAAGTTTGTAGCTTAGCGGTTTGTCATCGGTTAAATTGATGAATTCCTGCCGATGCCTTGCGGATGGTGCAATGGCTCTGGCGGATCGCGTCTTGGAACTGACGTATCAAGGAATTCGCCGATGATTCGACTTTTTTCGCATTCGCCCTACCGATCTTGCTGCGATTCGCTTTCTCGCCGTTCGTTCCTGCAAATAGGCGGACTGGCGCTGGGAGGCCTGTCGTTGGAACAGGTGTTACGAGCCGAATCGGTGTCGGGTAAGCCGAATGGTACCAAATCGGTCATCATGGTGTTTCTGGCCGGTGGTCCTCCGCATCAAGACATGTATGACATCAAGGTTGATGCTCCGTCCGAAATCCGAGGCGAATTTCAACCGATTGCCACCAACGTGCCCGGCGTCCAGATCTGCGAACTGTTGCCTCGCTTGGCACAACGCATGGACAAGCTGGCGATTATTCGTTCTGTGGTTGGCGCAAAGGATCGGCACGAATCGTTTCAGTGCATGACGGGGCACTTGAACGAACGACAGCCTTCAGGGAATTGGCCCGAACTGGGTTCCATTGTTTCTAAGCTGAAGGGGCACGCAGATATCGCCGTGCCGCCGTACATTGGCCTTTCACCTCGTATGCAACATCGTCCGTACAATTCGGGCTATCCCGGATTCCTGGGGCAAGCGCATGCTGCCTTTCAACCGAATGGAGAAGGCCAAAGTGACTTGACATTGGGTTCGATCAGCGTAGATCGCTTGGCCAATCGCAAGTCACTTCTGAGTCAGTTGGATTCGCTTCGCCGCCGAATGGACGCGTCGCCTTTGCTGGAAGGAGCCGACGCGTTACAGCAACAAGCACTCGGCGTCTTGACGTCCAGCAAACTAGCCGCAGCGCTGGACTTGGAACAGGAAGCCAAGGCGGTACGAGACCGTTACGGTTACGGCACAGAAAAGGTCCAAGGCGACGCCGCTCCGCGACTCAATCAGCAGTTCCTGTTGGCTCGTCGCTTGATTGAAGCGGGGGCCCGATGTGTGACGCTCACGTACAGTTTTTGGGATTGGCATGGAGCGAACTTCGAACACGCTCGTCAAAATCTACCGGACTTTGATCAAGCTGTTTCGGCCCTGGTGGATGACCTTTATCAACGAGGTTTAGATCGCGACACAACGTTGATTGTTTGGGGCGAATTCGGACGAACGCCTCGTATCAATGCCAGCGCCGGGCGAGATCATTGGCCAGGCGTTTCGTGTGCGCTGCTGTCGGGCGGCGACATGAAGACAGGGCAGGTGATTGGAGCCACCGACCGTTGGGGCGGCGAAGCGGTTGATCGCCCCGTGCATTTTCAAGAAATCTTTGCCACTTTGTATCATAACCTGGGGATTTCGCCCCAAACAACGCTGCCCGATTTTAACGGACGACCTCAGTATCTGCTGGAAAGCCAATTCCAGCCACTGCCGGAATTGGTCTAAAAGAACCGCCTCGGCTACGCGTTTTGAAATAGCGCATTGCGTTTTCCGGCAAATTTTCCTAGCCCGACGCGTTAGCGAGGGAATTCAGAAGCGTTCAATTTCCCTCACTGACGCTTCGGGCTAGGAAAAATCGCAACCTTAAAAATTACGTTTCCGGCTACAAAAGACGAAGCTTTCAAAGCCACGAGTGGGCGATGGTTATGGATCACGAGCAATATCGTGGGAACTGGGCGTGTGTGCCTGAATATACCAGTCAAACCACGCGGTCTTGTCGTAGCCGAAATTCTGTCCAGTGATTTTCGAAAGTGCCGCCAACACTTGTGAGTTTTCGCGAGTTTCCACAATCTTGCGAGGCTTCTGGCCGGCGCTCAAGCCGATGCCGCCATTGCCGAATGCCGTGTTCATGCTGTTGCGAGGTTTCACGATGCGAGTGTGGTCGGTCACCACGGCATGCATCAGCGGCCAGGTGGCACTGGCGTGTCCTAGTTCGCCTAAGGCCTGAGCCGCTTGATTGACGTACACGTTGTCATTGCTTTGCAGATAGGGAATCAATGCTTGGACTGCGTAGGTTCTTCGTTGATCCGTATTCAGCAATTCCACAGCGCGAATTCGCAAATCTTCATCGCTATCATTCAATGCTGTATTGATCAGTTCGTTAATCCCCGCCATTCCCATTCGCCCCAGCGCTTCCAAATACATGGCGCGAACGTCCGCATCTTTCTCCTTGGCCATCAAGTCAATCAGTCCCGCAGCGGCCAGCGGATTTTTCAATTCCGTAAAATTGCGAATCGCTTCGCTATGACGGCGACCACCCAACCAGTCTCGCCACATTCGCAAATCGCGGCGAAATTCCTTTTGCCCCAGGTCTAGCTCTTTTTCGTGTTTAAGAATTTCAATTTGCTGTGGCAGTAACCAACGTCCGTCGTATCGCTCGTAACCCTGAGATGCCATGAAGTCTTCTTGTCGCATCCAGCGGTTTCCGTGGCGCGCATATCCCAGCATGCGGCGAACTTGTTCATGATTGGGATCAATTTCCAAGACCTGCTGCAAATGAAATCGACGTTGGTCTGCCAAACGGTTTTGTTCGCACCATTGAGCCAGCTCTAAATGAGCCGAAGCCGTGTTCGGCAAACTCTTTAAACGCCGCTGGTATTCAATTTCGTCATCAGAAACGGTTTCCACTTTCGCCACGTCGCTATCCAGCAGCATAATCCGAGCACCGCTCTTCAAGACCATGACCATCTTGGTGCGATGCCCGTTCTCGTCTTCTTTGCTGGCGACAATCTGACCTTCCAGTCGTCCGCCGCTACGCAACGTCACCACGTCCGCCTGACAGAGCGAACCGGCGGCAACGGCGGACCACAGGAATACGAAAAAACGGCGAAATCTCATGCGAACAACACAAACCAACTGAAATGGACGGACCGAATTGAACCCACTTTTGATTATAGAAACAGCGACTCGGTCCTGGCAAAAATCTTTTTCCCTAGACGCAAAGTACTCCGTTCGCTGAAACGTACGATGCGAATGTCATTCGGTTTATTTGATTTGGTTCTTGACGGCGGTTTTCGTAGGGTTTAGCGTAAAAACTATGTGTACCGGCGCAACCCAGTCTGATGTGCGAAAAAAACGGTTGGTGCAAATCGTTTGCCTTGTCGTATTTACATGGGTTGTAGTGGCAGTCCCTGGGTCAGTGCATGCAACGTGTGGAGATTGGCTCCAGCATGCTGATTCGCCGAGCACAGCTTCGATGCCTAACAATTCTAATGCTGGTGAATCGAACTCCCTGGCACCAAAGTCGTCCGTGCCACTTGGTTCGCCTTGCTCAGGCCCAACGTGCGGCCAGACGCCGTTCTTGCCGTTGATGCCAGTTCCAGTCGAATCATCTGGGCAGAACAGCCAGGAAGCCTTCTACGACGCGCTGGCGGACGCCGGTACAGATTCCTCTGGTCCTAGGTACCGCTTGTGCCCGGACAGCCTGTTGCCGGGAAATCCACCTCAAGATCGCTTGGAACGACCACCTCGCGGGTAAGCTCCGTTCGGACAACTGGTGTTTCGAACCTTCGATTCTCAGCAAACGCTTTCGCTGGAGATGTGCTGCCAATTGAAACGTTGCGAACCGATCAAACGCAATAACTTGATCAAGGTTTGCTGTGGGCGTGCAACTTTCCGTTGGTTGCGAAAAGAGAATTCGAAATTCGCGTAGTTGTCTCTTGTGAACGTCCGGCAACGTACGTTTTCAACGGCGTTACGAATTCGCCGGGATGATTTTCCATCACGTGTCTTTGCGCGAGCTTTCCCTAATGAACTCATCTTCCTCTGAACCGAATGCGCCCGATCCCGCAGCCGAACTGATCCGTCAAATCCCCGACGCCAACAAGAAAAAGGTTCGCCGAGCTGTCGGGCCGGGACTTCGCAAGTTGCTGTACGTGGTCTTTGCGTTGGTCGCCCTGCTGTGTGCGAACGCAGCGTACCTGAGTACGATTACGGCCGTGGAGTGGTTTCAAGGCCAGACGTACCAGAACTATTTCTATCAGTACATGTTTTTGGCGCATTTGGCGTTGGGCTTGCTGCTGATTGTGCCGTTGATTGTCTTTGGCACCATTCACATGCTGGCCACCAAGGATCGCAAGAATCGGCGAGCGGTCCGGATTGGCTACGCGCTGTTCGTCATCAGCATCTTGGTGTTGGTGTCGGGCGTGTTGTTGATGCGAGTCAGTGGGTTCGATCTAAAACAACCGGTGGCTCGGCGAACGGTCTATTGGCTTCATGTGGCATTGCCGTTTGTGGCCGGTTGGCTCTATTGGTTGCATCGTTTGGTGGGCCCCAAAATCAAATGGCGAATTGGCCTGACCTACGTCGGCTTGGTTGGCGCGGTCGTCCTGGCGATGGTGCTTTTGCACACGCAAGATCCAAGACAGTGGTACGCGCAGGGGCCGGAATCGGGAGCCCAGTATTTTGAACCTTCGCTGGCCAGGACATCGGACGGCAATTTCATTCCTGCCCAGGTGATGATGGACGATCAGTATTGCAAGAAATGTCATGCCGACGTGCATTCGCAATGGGAAGACAGCGTGCATCGGTTTAGTTCGTTTAACAACGCGCCGTATCACGCGGCCGTGAATGAGACTCGGCAAGTAGCCCTTCGTCGAGACGGCAATGTCCAAGCAGCGCGTTGGTGTGCCGGTTGCCATGACCCCGTGCCATTTTTCAGCGGAGCGTTTGACGACCCTGAATTTGATACGGTCAATCATCCCACGGCGTCGGCCGGTGTCACTTGTACGGCCTGCCATGCCATCACCAATATCAACAGCACCAAAGGTAACGCCGACTACACCATTGAAGAACCGCTGCACTATCCGTTTGCCTTTAGCGACAATCCCTTGCTGCAGTGGGTCAATAACCAGCTAGTGAAGGCGAAGCCCGAATTTCATAAACGCACATTCTTGAAGCCGTTTCATCAATCGGCGGAATTTTGCGCCGTCTGCCACAAAGTACACCTACCGTACGAATTAACGCACTACAAAGAATTCTTACGAGGCCAAAATCATTACGACAACTATTTGCTGAGTGGTGTTTCCGGCCATGGTGCTCGAAGTTTCTACTATCCGCAACAAGCGGAACACAATTGCAATGGCTGTCACATGCCACTGAAGCCATCGGACGATTTTGGAGCTCAGTTCTTTGCCGGTGCCAAGCAGTTGAGCGTCCATGATCATATGTTTCCGTCGGCTAATACAGGGGTAGCTTGGTTGCGAGACAAACCGGACGTAGTGGAAATGCATCGGCAGTATCTGCAAGATATCGTTCGAGTAGACCTGTTTGGTATTCA
>JAGQOZ010000375.1 GCA_020426955.1 Planctomycetales bacterium | reverse complement strand
GCCTCTCTTATCCTCATACATCTCTCGCACCTTTTTACATTGTTTGAGGTCTTATAGCTTATATCCGTTTTACAGTCTATACAGTTTCTCATCCTCTACTCTGGTTTAAAAACTCCTTTAGGTTATTCTCTGTAATGAGTATAGGTCTCCCTATCCTTTGGCTCTTTATTCTACCCTGTTTTATCCAGGCTCTAATAGTCTGAGGAGTTACCCTAAGAGCCTGAGCTGTCTCTGGTATGGTATAGAATTTAATACCCTCTATTACTGTAGCCATATCTTTTACTTTTTTGGTATTGGTTTAATATCTCCGTTCTTTTTTTCATACTTAGCTACTGTCTCCTGTAGAGCTGTATTTACTACATCCTTAATTAGTACCCTATCCCAGTAGGCTATAGCTTTTAATTTATCCAGTAGCTCCTCATTTATTATAAACGTGGCTCTGGTCTCATTCTCTTTAGTTCCCTCCTGAGAGCTTTTAGTAATCTCCTTAGTCTGGGTTACTGGTCTCCCTCTCTTAGGTTTCTCTGGCTGGTCTCCCAGTAGGGAGCTTAAGCCTCCTGTAAAATTCTTTTTGCTCATAGTTGCAAATTTAGTGTTTATTTTGTTTACTTAGTAATTACTGTTTACTTTCTTTTTAATATTTCTTTACTGAGAGAGAGGTAGTCCTCCGCTCCATAGCTTTTAAGGTTGTATCTGAAAATATCTAAGCCCTGAGCTGGAGCTTCTGCTAAAGCTATATTATCTCTTACTCTGGTCTTAAATACCTCATCCTTAAAATGAGCCTCTATAGTAGCTACTACATCCCTGTTTAATACTTTCCTACTATCGTACTGAGTTATAAATACTCCTCCTACTTTTAGCTCTTTATTTAGCCGTTTCTTAATCTTATCTATTACCTCCAGTAGTTTGGTTAAACCCTGTAGGGCTAAATACTGAGCCTGGAGCGGTATAAATACCTCATCTGAGGCTGTAAAAGAGTTTATAGTAAGTAATCCCAGAGAGGGAGGGCTGTCTATTAGTATGTAATCATAGGAGGCTCTAATAGGCTCTATTAGTTCTCTGAGGATATACTCTCTCCCAGCCTCTCCGCTCATCTCTACCTCCGCTCCTGAGAGGTCTAAAGTAGAGGGTATTATATCCAGCCCTTTTACTATCTCTATAGGCTGTAGTTTATACTCTCCTCTTAAAGCTCCGTAAATATTCCGCTCTGGCTCTATAATCCCTAAGCTCTGGGAGAGGTTCGCCTGAGGGTCTAAATCTATTAGGAGTATCTTTTTACCCAGCTTATTAAGCCCAGCTCCTATATTAATAGCTGAGGTAGTTTTACCTACTCCTCCTTTATGGTTACTTATACTTATTACTTTACTCATCTCCTGTAGGTTTATAGTTTATTAAAAAGTCTCCAGCCTCTCTCATAGCTCTGGCTATCTCTGTAGGGTTATTAGTCTCATCCAGTAGCTCTATCTCCTCTATATCTGAGAGAGGGCTGTTAAAGGTTACTACTCCCTTAAAGCGTGGATAAGATAGCCTCTCTATTATTTGTCTATCTTTGTCCTGGTATATTCTGAAATCTTTACTCATATTTTTCTGTTTACTTAGGTTACTTAAAATAACTACTACCAGAGTTACTACTGTTTTTTATCCGTCCTGTATTACCGTTAAAGGATAGTATCTCCTCCAGTCCTACTCTACCTCCTCTATTCTTTAGGATAGTAGTATAGAGAGTATCTGGAGTAGTAGCTCCTTTATTGTTAATCTCTTTTAGTTCTCCGTCTGTAGCTAAGGGCTTAAAATTGTTATTCCAAAATCCTACTATTAAATTAGCTATCCGCTCTATATCTCCAGCCTCTCCTATTTTAGTGGCGTGTATTCTGAGCTGGTTTACTACCTCCCTGTTAAATTGTGCTCCCAGTATTATAGGTAAGCCTGTCTCTACTGCTACATCTTTTAGGGCTATACATATCTCTTTAATCTCCTCCTGTCTGGAGTAGGTCTTATACTTTCCCTCTGGTAGGTTTAAGAGCTGGATATAGTCTATAAATATAGCTCCTGGCTTAGCGTGTTTATGTAGGTATCTAATAGCCTCTATTAGTGTATCTGAGTTATAGCTGGAGTAGTGGATATTTAGCCTCCTGGTATCTATTAGCTCCCTAAAAAATTTATCCTTATTAGCTGTAAAATAGTCTTTACTCTGGCTCTTTATGTATTCTGTAGAGCCTGTAGTAAAATAACTCTTTAGCGTTCTCCTGTTATTAGAGCTTATCTCCTCATCCAGGTAAGTATTTAGGGTATTGATTAAAATACTATCTCCGTCCTCCTCATAGCTAAATAGATAGGTCTCTTTATCTGGAGAGGCTGTAGCTACATTTAGAGCTAAGTTTATTAAAAATGTGGTCTTACCGTGAGAGGTAGGAGCTGTAAAAATACTAATAGCTCCAGAGGGTAATAGTAAAGGCTCTCCTCCTATAGTATAGCCTGAGTTTAGGCTCTCTGGTTTATTTGCCTGTCTCTCCTTTAGCTCATTCTCTTTTATCGGTATCATTAAGCTACTAAACTCTGTAGCCTTATCCTTTAGCTTTACCTCTTTTACTTTGCTATCCAGTAGCTCCAGAGCTTTATCTGTCTCTCCTTTATCCTGTAGCTGAGTAGCCTCTGAGAGTAGCTTTTTAAACTCTTTAGCCTGAGCCTCTTTATCTCTGGTAGAGGTTAATCTATCTACTGTAATAGATAAGCTCTCCTCTGAAATACCCAGCTCTTTAATAGCCTCCAGAGAGGTAAAGAGCTTTTTATATCGGTCTCTGTCTGTAGCGTCTGGTATCTGAGAGGCTGTCTCTACTACCTCATCCAGTAGCCTATCTATGTCCTTAGGCTGTAGCCCTCTCTCCTCCTCTATTTTACCGTATTTATTTAGTGTCTCCTGTAGCTTATACTCATAGTAGGGTAAAGCTCCTATCAGAGCCTCCCTTAAAGCCTCTACTCCGCTCTCTTTTATTAGTCTGTCTGGGTCTGTTTTACCTCCTCCTAAATCTGGTAGGGTTACTATGTAAACTCTGTTTACTCCCTCTCCCAGTATTACCTCTATTGCTGAGGTTATTCTCTTAGCGGTCTCCTCCTCTTTACCTGGCTCAGTATCTAAACAGAGAGTAAAGCTCTTAGCTCCTCTTTTAATAGCATCCCTTACCTGTTCTGGAGCTATGCTACTCCCTCCTATAGCTACTACATTCTCTACTCCTCTGGCTGTAGCTGAGAGGCTATCCAGCTCTCCCTCTACTATTACTACATCCTTATCTCCTTTTATTCCTGAGAGGTTAAAAAAGCCTCCCAGCCTATCCAGTCCTGTAGAGTTTAAATACTTTGGTTTGTGGTCTCCTACAGTTCTAAACTTAAAGCCCTTTACAGAGCCTCCGCTCCTGTAGGGTATAGTAAGCCTATGAGTAGAGCCTATCCCTTTATTTAGTTTTACTACCTCATCTATTAAGCTCTGGCTATATCCTTTACTGAGGAGGTATTTAAAGAGCTTATCCTGGTCTGGTATGTAGCCCAGTTCCATAGCTTTTATATCCTCATCTGAGTAGCCTCTGGAGGATAGGTAGGCTCTTACCTCATCCGCTCCTGTAGAGTTCTCTAAACAGTAAATAAAATAGCTATTACAGTCCTCCAGTAGTGTAGCCTGGTCTTTATATCTCTGGTAGCTCTCCTGGTTAAATTCTCCTTTAGGTAGCTGTAAGCCTACTACATCCGCTAAGGTTTTTACTGCCTGGATAAATTCTACTCCGTCTCTCCTCATTACATAATCTACAAGGCTTAAAGTATCTCCCCCCTGTTCTAATATGTAGCCTGGAGCCTTTTTAGTAACTACTGTTTTATCCGCTCTGTTTTTATGAGGAGAGCCGTCTAAATAGGTTTTACTCCTCCAGCCTCCAGAGTAGCGTTTAAAATAGTGTTCTGGTAGAGCTGTATCTATACTCTCAAATAGAGTAGGGTAAAGCTCATATTTTATCCAGCCTGTAATCTCTTTACTCATATTTTTCTGTTTACCACATTTATCTATATTACTTAAAAAGGAGTAGAGCCTGTTAAATAGTATCTATCTCCCAGAGTAGGCTCTATAGCTCCAGCCTGTAGGATGAGGTTAAAGCCTCTCTCCGCTCTCTCCTGGTTTACATTGGTAGCCTCTTTAATTCTCCCTATTATCTCCTCTCTACTGTAGCTATTCTCTCCCTCTATTACTCTCTGAGCTAAAGCTATTAGCTTAGGTTTATCTATCTCCTGAGCTTTTATCTCTGTCTCTGGATGAGGTTTATACTCCTCCCTGAGTTCTATTTTCTTTATCCGCTCTCCTGTAGTAATGCTTACCAGGTCTAAGCGTTCTACCAGCTCCTCTATTAGAGGGTTAATAGCTACTAATCTACTGTAGGCTATCTCCTCATCTGTAGGAGGTCTCTCTACCAGGATAGGAGTAATAGGCTCTACTCTCCGCTCTGTAGTAGGGAGCTTTACCTCCTTTAGAGAGAGCCTCTTTACTTTGGCTATATCTGTAGAGAGTAGGCTCATCCTATTCTGTAGCCTCCTTAATAGCCTCCTCCAGGCTGTATATTAGCTCTATTGTCTCTACTGGTAGTAAATCCTCCGCTGTGGTTGCTTTACCAGTCTTAGCCTCTAAATAAAGGTTTACCAGGTCTGTAAATTCTAAGCCCTGTAGCTCTTTTAGTAATTCCTGTAAGCTCATATTATTCTGTTTATTGGTTTATTAATAAAGGCTATCTATTAAAGCCTCTCCGCTATTCTGTAGCCTCCGCTCCTCATTTAGAGTAGCTGTATAAATTTGAGTAGTGGCTGGGTTGCTATGCCTTAAAGTCATTTGAGCCTGTTCTAAAGAGCCTCCTCCTCTTAGGATATTTACGGCTGTAGTATGTCTCAGGCTATGAGCTGTAAAGCTCCGCTCATCCAGTCCTATAGCCTTTAATCCCTCTTTAGCTATGTAAGATATACTCCTGGTAGATAGTCTCTCTCCTTTGCTGTTATTAGAGGTAGAGGTAAATAAAGGCTCTGAGCTGTTTACTTTGCCTCTGGTAGCTAAATACTCCGCTATAGGCTGGTAGGTCTTATCTGTAAGTAAAACAAAATTATCTTTCTCATCCCTCCCTTTGCCGTGTACTAATAGCACTCTCTGAGAGCCTTTAAAGGTAATATCCTCTACATTCGCTCTAATTACCTCTATAGTCCTTAGCCCAGTCCTTAGGAGTAGGTTTACTATAGCGTAATCTCTCAGGGCTTTATCCTGGTAGTAAGATAGTAGGGCTGTAGCCTGATCTGGGAGGAGAGGCTGTTTTTTAAATTGCTGTTTTCTCTTAGGGGTCTTTATTCCTTTGGCTACATTAGGATAGTATTTATTAGCCTCCGTCCATTCGTAAAAGCGTCTTACTGAGGTTATGTAAGAGCCTACAGTTAAACTACTCATTCCAGAGCTTAGTAGCTCCTCTTTATACTCCAGGAGCTGAGGTCTGGCTATCTCAGAGAGGAGGTAGCTCTTTTTATCTACCCAGTTAAAGTATTGTTTTAGCGTTCTCCTGTAGAGGAGCTTAGAGCTTAGCTTTACATCCTGAGAGTTTATAAAGCTATCTACTAAATCCTCTATCCTCTGAGGGCTTACTATAGCTACATCCTGAGCCTGTTTTACTATTATATCCATACTTTATTAATTTACTGTTTACTATTGCAAAGATACTACTATTTTTGATATTACAACTATTACCAGTATTTTTTTTATTACTGAGTAACATTTAAATAATACTCCAGAGGTAAGCTCCTATCTGGTAGAGGATAGCTAAGGCTATAAGGTAAGATATAAGCTCTAAGAAAAAAGGAGGTATAAACTTTAGGCGTGGATGAGTATAGCCTGGCTCATCCTCCCAGCTTCTAAAAATATGTAGGCTACTATCTTTTTTAATTTCTCTCTCATCCTGTAGGGTTAAAAAATAAAAGGATAACCGACTGTAAGGAGAGGTTATCCTCCTTTAGAGTATTAAATACTCTTAAGATTATACGAAAAAAACACTATTGTAAATCAATGACTTAGGTGGTCATTTCTCGACAAATAGCTACTAATATCTCGACAAATAGCTACTAATATCTCGACAAATAGCTACTAATATCTCGACAAATAGCTACTAATATCTCGACAAATAGCTACTAATATCTCGACAAAT
>JAGQOZ010000374.1 GCA_020426955.1 Planctomycetales bacterium | reverse complement strand
TGAACGGCGAGAGCAACAGTTTCATATTCGAGCGGGACAGTTGGCGCTGGAAGAGCGTCGCATTGTGCAAGAAGCCGACAAGGCGTTGCTGCTGCTGGTCGAAGAAGGTTCGTCCATCGCCTTTCCGGAAGCAACCGAACAAATGCGTAGCGACATGCTGGAAGTGGCTGAACGACTGACCGAAGCCAAGGTCGCTCGCATCACTCAAGGCTTAGAAGAAGACATCATATCGGCACTCGAAGAGATGATTGAAGCGTTGCAAAAAGCACAGCAAGATGCGGAACAACGTCAGCAGCAGCAACAACAGCAACAGCAGCAGCAACAACAAGAAGACCAACCCTTGGTGAACAAAATTGCGGAACTGAAAATGATCCGAGCGCTCCAAATCCGAGTCAATAAGCGAACCAATCGGTACGCTCGTCTGCTAGACGACATCGACGATGAAGTGGGGCAAGCCACCGATGTCGATTTACAGCGTTCGCTGGAAGATCTGTCGGATCGAGAAGCTCGGATTCAGGAAATTACTCGCGACATTGTTTTGGAGAAAAATCAATGAGCGTTCATCGATCGTTTTGGGCATTGATAATGACCAGCTTCAGCGTCGTATCGGCCATGGCCGCCGCGACGGATAATCTGGAAAAAGCCGCCACGTGGCAAATTCCAACCACTCAGGAAGTGCGAACCAAGTTAGACAGCTGGGCCTCGCAAAATCTGAACGAAAGTCAGCGAACGGCATTGGACCGCGTGTGGCAAGACGTTGTCACCAGTGACCAAATCCTGATCGCCACTGTGGAAAGTTTTGCCTTGTCTGACCCGCGAATTCGCACACTCATTGATTTCTGTTCCACTCCCAAACAGGATGCGATTCTGCCCGAATTCACCATTTTGGATGAACCTAGTTTCGCTCCGGAAGTTCGGCACAACTTGAAACTGTTTGTGGCCAAATGGCTGGCTAACCATCAACTCTTCAATGAATCACAAGAATTACTACACAACGTGCAACCGGCGGACGTGGTGGACCCAGCGTCATTGTTGTTCTGCAAAGCGGTATCCGCACATCGATTGCTGCAGAAAGAAGACTGCCTACAAACCTTGAAGACGCTAAATGAAAACCAAGATCAACTGCCCAAACGCTACGCTACGTTGGCTCGTTTAATGGAAGCCGATTTGGCGCCGCTACAGACCGATTCGCTGGATGAAGTTTCCAGAATCATGTCCAACATCACCACTCGACTGGAACTTGGTCGAGCCGGCACGCGAGTTCGCCAGGAAGAAGAATCGGTGATCGCCAAATTGGACAAGATGATCGAGGACTTGGAAGAACAAGCCAAGCAGCAGCAACAGTCTTCCTCCAGCGGCAACGCGTCCGGATCCAATCAGCCAACATCGCCATTGGAACGAAGCGTGGCCGGTGGCCAAAAAGGGGAAGGCAACGTCGATCCCAAACGATTAAATCAAGAAGCCGACTGGGGCGACTTACCTCCCAAGGAGCGTGAAGCCGCGTTGCAGGAGCTGGGCAAAGATTTGCCTTCGCATTATCGAGACGTCATTGAAGAGTACTTCCAGAAGTTGGCTCGAGAAAAGGAGTAACCCTATGTCACGCAACTTCGCACAACCATTGATCCTTGCGTTGGTGGTGCTCGCCAGCTTCCGGGCCAGCAGTTCGGCTCAACAGGCCCACGTTGTCTTACGAGACGGCAGTGCGGCGCAAGGTGAACTCGCTGCCATCTCGGGTAACCGTGTGCAACTGCAAACCGCTGACGGCATGCAAGAGTTTACTCGAGAGCAACTGCAGCAGATCCAATTCGCGGATTCACAGGCCGATGCATCCCTGTGCTTGGTGGCGTTGACAGATGGTTCGCAGTGGTCGGCTCAAACGTTTCTGGTCCAAGAGAAAAAATTCAGCATCACCGACTCGCAACAGGACTTCAGCGAAGACACCAAGCACGTGAGGTGGGTTCGTTTCGAACCGAACAAGGCCAGCCGCGAAGCGAATTCGCAGTGGGAAGATATTTTGGCCGAAAAACGCTCCGCGGACGTGTTGGTCATTCGCAGGCAAGCTGGCGCGTTGGACTACATTGAAGGCGTGGCGGGCGACGTTACCCCTGAATCCGTTCGCTTCCAATTTGACGGTGACTGGCTGGATGCCCCAAGAAGCAAGGTGGAAGGCCTGATATACTATCGACCTAATTCGGACACGGCAGCAACGCCTGTTTGTGTGGTGCGTTGCAAAAGCGGTAGTCTACTTCGCGCAGAATCGTTGCAGTTGGATCAGGGCAAGTTGGTAGTACAGACTTTGGGCAAGGCCACGTTTCGCCTGCCGATGAACAGCCTGAGCCGACTCGATTTTGCCGCCGCATCTACCGTTTATCTAAGTGACTTGCAACCGGAACAAACGGACTGGAAGCCCGCCATTCCTTCTCCGCCCATCGCGGAAGAACTAGCGCAGCTATTTGGCCCCCGATATGATCAAGCCATCGACGGCAAGCCACTGTCATTGGAAATCAACGGAGAACGGCAGTCGTTTGAAAAGGGACTGTCGCTGCATAGCCGAGCGTTACTCACCTATCGCTTAGCCGGCGAATATCGCACATTCCAAGCCCTGGTTGGCATGGATCCAGACTACGGGCGGCAGGGCAATGTCGTCATCACGGTGTCAGTAGATGGCGTGGAACTCTATTCAGGTAAACTTTCCGGCAGTCAATCTCCGCTGGAACTAGACCTGGATGTGAACGGCGGCAAGCGAATGATGCTGCTGGTCGACTTTGGTGAAGATCTTGACGTGTCCGACCAAGTCAATTTTTGTAACGCGAGGCTGTCCAAGTGACCGTTCTTCTTCCAAGTAAATTCTGTTTGCCAATGTTCGTGCTTTGCCTTGGCTGGCTGGTTGCCAATGTAGGTCAGTCCCAAACCGTTCCCGCAGCCGTTAGCCAAGCGGAACAACAGCGCATCGCTGCCATTCGCAAAGCCTCGGCGCCCACCATCTGTATCTTTCCACCCAACGGATCGGACGGTGGTGGATCGGGCGTGGTAATTTCTGCGGATGGATATGCCGTTACCAACTTCCATGTGGTCAAGCCATGCGGCAATCACATGCGTTGCGGCATGAACGATGGTCGATTGTATGACGCCGTGCTGGTTGGCTTAGATCCCACTGGGGACGTGGCGTTGATTAAACTGTTGGGCCGAGAGGATTTCCCCACGGCCGAGATGGTAGACAGTGATGACGTGCAAGTAGGTGACTGGTGTTTTGCGGTTGGTAATCCGTTTCTGTTGGCCTACGATTTTCAGCCTACGATTACCTACGGCATTGTTTCCGGGACGCACCGATATCAAGAACCGGCCGGAACCATTTTGGAATATACAGACTGCATTCAAACGGACGCCGCCATCAATCCAGGTAATTCGGGCGGCCCGCTGTTCAATGCCGATGGTCAATTGATTGGGATCAATGGACGAGGTTCGTTTGAAAAGCGAGGCCGAGTGAACGTGGGCGTGGGCTACGCTATCTCTATCAATCAAGTCAAACACTTTTTAGGCTATCTGCGCAGTGGTCGCATTGTCGATCACGCGACATTGGGTGCTACCGTTGGAACGGACGAAGATGGACGTACCGTGGTGACCAATATTTTGGATTCCTCCGATGCGTATCGTCGCGGACTCCGCTATGGTGACGAACTGGTCTACTTTGGCAATCGAAACATTACTTCCGCCAACGATTTTAAAAACGTTCTAGGAATTTATCCCAAGGGTTGGCGAGTGCCGTTGAGTTTTCGTCGCGACGGCAAACGCACTGATACGTTTGTGCGCCTAGCCGGAGTCCATTCGGCGGAAGAGATCATTTTATTAACGCAAGGTCCAGGCGAACCAGAGATTCCGATTCGGCCGAATCGTTCGCCCAATCCCGATCCAAACCAGCCGCCTGACGAACAGCCGCCTTCGGACGACACACCTGAATCAAATCCGCACAAAACCGAATCGCCCGACGCGAAGTCAGACCAAGCCATGCCTGCCGAAGTGGCCGCGTTGTTTGCCGAGCGGCGAGGCTACGCGAACTACTATTTCAACGAACTGGAAACACAACGCATCTGGTCCGCGTTTTTGGATTCGTGCCAGGTTCAAGCCGATGCAACGGTTTGGAACTTTCATGGCCAGCTCCGATCTGGCGGAACGTTCCAAGCGTCACTCAAGCCAGACCAAGCCACATTGCTGTGGAAAGAATCAACCGAAACCTTAGACCTGACACACAACCTGGACAACCAGCTGGTCCCAGAAGGAACTGGCGGATTGCTTCCCACCTTTCATCTATGGCAACGAATGTTGAAGGAAGGCCCTAAGCTCTACGGTTCGGTTTATTATTTGGGCCAGGCCCCCATTCCGCAGCAAGATGGTTTATTCGACGTGCTGATTGGCATCTACGATATCTTTGAAACTCGTTTTTATTTTTCGCCTCAAACGGGCCAATTGGTTCTGATTGAAACTTCGCCAGATCCAGAAACCGATCCCTGCGAAATCTATCTAAGCGATTACCGGCAAAACGCCACCGGGCAATTGTTCCCCATGCAAATGGAAGTTCGCTTTGGCGACCAAACGGTAGACGCACTGAATGTGGAAACTTTTACTTCGGCCGAAGCGGAGCAACCATGAAACGCTTGATGTTGATCACCGCCATGACGCTGCTGTTTGTCGGCAACGGTTCGAACCAAAATCGTATCCAAGCCGAATCGAACCGTTCGTTTGCCGACGTGATTCGCCCCATCCAAGCCAAGATGGCTAAGATCTACGGAGCGGGTGGCATCCGCGGACTGGAAGCGTATCAAAGCGGATTTTTCATTAGCGACCAAGGACATCTGCTGACGTCATGGAGTTATGTGCTAGATAGCGATGTCGTTTCCGTGACCACAGCCGATGGAAAGCGCTGGGAAGCCACGCTGCTGGGCGCGGATCCTCGTCTGGAAATCGCGGTTCTGAAACTGCCGACAGAGACACCTGATTTTTTTGACTTGAGCCAAGCGACCACGCTGCGTCCAGGAAATCGAGTTCTGGCGTTTAGCAATCTCTATTCTATCGCGTCGGGGAACGAACCCAACAGTGTCTTGCATGGAGTGGTGGCGGCGGTCTCCAAACTGCAAGCCAGCAAAGGTACGTTTCAAACTCCCTATGCGGGACAAGCCTACATATTGGATGCCATGACCAACAATGCCGGTGCTACCGGCGGCGCGTTGACCGATCGGCAAGGTACGCTGGCAGGGATTTTGGGCAAGGAGCTTCAAAATTCGCAGAACAGCACGTGGCTGAATTACGCCATTCCCATTCAAGAAGTCCAATTGGCCGTGGAAGATATCATGGCCGGTCGGATGCGGCCTCGCAGTTTGGCGAACGAAACCAAACTGCCTGAACAACCCGTGACGCTGGCATCGCTGGGCTTGATCTTGATTCCGGACGTACTTTCCCGCACGCCACCGTTTGTGGATCGCATCCAGCCTAATTCGGCCGCGGACAAAGCCGATCTGCAAACGGACGACTTGATTCTGTATGTCGATGGCCGCATCGTGCAGTCTCGCAAAGAACTAATTCGAGAACTCGCCACCATCGATATCCTGGATCCAGTCCGTCTAACCGTCATGCGTCAGCAACAACTAATCGAAGTCACTCTACAAGTGGAATCGGAATAAGTCATGCTTGTTTCTTCTTTGACAGCTCAGCATGGTAGACGGCCTTGCACTACTCTGATTCGCTTGCTGGTTTGCGGACTGCTGTGGGGAATCGGTTTTCGTGCTGAATCGCTGGGACAAGACATTCAGCAACAGGAAGAAGATGCGTTGTGGCAAGCGGCTCAACAGGTTGCGTCGTCCACAGTTCGCATTGAAACGTTTGCAGGATTAGAGGCGCAAGGCAATCAACCCATTCAACTGGGCCCCACCACGGGAACGATCGTATCTGCGGACGGATATATTTTGTCCAGCGCTTTCAACTTTCTTGATCGCCCGGCGTCTATCTTGATCCAGATAGGTGACGATCGCTATCCAGCAGAATTGGTGGCCAAGGACCATAATCTGAAGTTGGTCTTACTGAAAATCGAACCGAAGTCTCCGCTGCACGTTCCCGAATTTTTGTCACAAGCCGACGTTCGCGTGGGGCAATGGGCGGTTGCCGTTGGTCGAGCGTACAACGCGAATGACATCAATGTGTCTGTTGGTATTGTCAGTGCCACACATCGCGTTTGGGG
>JAGQOZ010000373.1:4177-6263 GCA_020426955.1 Planctomycetales bacterium | reverse complement strand
CTCGAAGCCTGCTGCTTTCAAATCAGCGATGAGTTCGCGAATCTTCCTTGGCACAGCAATTCCTTTCAAAAATCAGGCCGATTCATTTTATCCACCGCCCGAATCCGATTCCAGCCATCCGGGTGCCGCAGTCGTCCATGATCGCCGTGCCTTCGGCCACCGGTTCTTTCCCTGTTGCCAACCGCACTCTATCCGTTGGAACGTCAAGTCAGGTTTCGCCGGGCGGAAAAACAAAAGGGAAAACAAAAGCATTTTGGATTTTGGATTTGTGCCACCCACCAATGTGAAACCCTAAGCCGAGTAAAAAAATTGTCGCACAGTCATTGACACATTCCGTTGTCGTGGATTTGACCAACCGAGTGCGCTCGGCAGTTGCCGATAACAAAGTAAATGGATGGCACCTAATGGCTGGTGGTGAAGGGGATTTCGTTTGGTGCCGTCCATATACCGGTCAAAATCGATCTCCGCCAAACGTCGCCTTCTTCACCACGAAGGACACGAAGAAACACGAAGGTAGTGATTCCTACTTTGGTTGTCTCGTGTCTTCCCTTCGTGCTCTTCGTGTCCTTCGTGGTTTCTAAATTCGATAAACGTTTGGTGCCACCCAGTAACCGTTTGGTGCCACCCATGAACAAGAACAATAACGGCACGACGGAGCGTGCCTGTTACTTTTGAGCAACAGTAGCTTCGACCAATTGGCTGCTGGTGACGCGAGTGCTATCGCATCGGTACGATGGTCGCCAGGATCAAGCTGAATATCAAGGACGAAAGCCCGAGTATGGACAGCAAGGGAGTCCACGTTTTTAGCGATTCACTTTCGGTCAGTCCGCCCATTTTGGTGAAGACCCAGAATCCGCTATCGTTCATCCAGCTACCGATCAGCGAACCGCCGCCAATGGCCGTCACCAAATACGCCGGGTGATAGTCGAGCGCCGAAACATCGACCATGGCCGCTACCATGCTGGAGCCAATGATCATGGCCACGGTGCTGCTACCTTGAGCCACCTTCAGCAGCGCTGCGATGACAAATCCCAACAGCATGACGGTCAGCCCGCCGCTCCCTTCCAGATCAATCATGCCTTGGATCGCTTCGCTAATTCCGGCTTTTTGCAGCATGCCTCCAAATGCACCACCGGCGGCCGTGATCAAAATGATGAGTCCGCCGCTCATCAGTGCTTCTTCCACATCGCCACTGATGGCATGGAACGAACGGTGTCGAGCCCACGCCAAGGTCAGAATCGAAATCACCGCCGCAATGGTCAACGCCAAGCTGGCATTACCAATACCGTCCAAGCGATTCGCCCAAATCCGCGCGGTCGAATTCCACTGGTGCGCTGCAACTTGATTCGGAAAAGTGGCTTCCAGCAGCAACCGGTTTAGATGCCTCATTTCCGATGGCTTGGTTCGCAATTGATTGGCGGAAAGTTTGGTTCGCAATGATTCGTCTAAGGCAACGTCCTGAAAAGCAGACGCTTCGAACAGTGATTTATCCAGTAACACAGAATTCAAGGCTGCTGTGATGGCACTGGCGTCCAACGAACCATCAATGAAACCGGTTCGCTGCGAATCAGACAAATGGCTGCTGGCCAAAATACGACTCGCCGGCGATTGGGCATCGGCTGCCGCGGAAGACGCGATGTTTGCCGCAAGTGCGGTGGCGTCAGTCAAGTCTTCGGCTGCCAGTTTGCCTCGATCTTGATTGTCCGCAATCGTTGTGGCAATCGTACTGGACGTGATCATTAGTACCGGCAAAACCACCGGCGCCAAAGCCAGCCACAATGGCACTTGGCGAAGCGGAGTCGGATGTTCTTTTTCTTCCAGGTCTTCTTCGTCGTTCGCAGGCGAATCGGCTTTCACTCCTGCAACGGGACGCATTGGAATGTTGAGCATTCGATCCATGAAGTAGCAAAACATAAGTCCGATTGCCGATGAAGGCGCAGCTACCAACAAGCCTACCAGCATCACGGCACCGACATCCACGCCCAAGTTGGCGGCCACCAGCAAGGGACCTGGAGTTGGCGGAACCAGCGTATGTGTGATGGCGCCACCACAGCCCACGGCCATGATATACAACAAGTAGTTTTTC
>JAGQOZ010000373.1:0-4077 GCA_020426955.1 Planctomycetales bacterium | reverse complement strand
ACAATCGCAATGCCTCCGGCCGTCGACCCCAATGCGTTCATCACTTCTTGCATGGGATTCCAGCCGCCGGTTCCGCTGAGCATGGCAACCACCAACGCAGCCAATAACAATGCCAAGAACGCGTTGCAGCGAAAGACAATCATCAGGCCCAGAACCGTGACGACGCCAGCGAATGCGGCAAAGATTGGCCAAAGCGAAACGTCAGACGCAACCGCCAGAAATAATCCGGTCATCTAATTCGAACTCCTTAGGGCATTGGGTTCGGCCAACTCGGAGTCCATGCGTTTCGTCCGGTTCGCCTCGAAGGATGACCTACGAGTATAAGAAAAATTTGGCGAATTGCGACACAGGCGAATCGGCTCTACAAACCAAGTGGCAAATCTAGAGGCACCAAATTGAAAAGATGGCCGATGCACGGTATTTTCTTGCTGCCAGTGGTCCGCTGGTGTTCTATCCATGGGCCGAAATTACGGCGAATTTCAAAGTGATGCAGGGAGTCTGTCGATGGCCAGTAAACGAACTACGCCGAACGTAGCGCAAATGATAGCCGCCGCCATTAAATCGTCGGCGCGACCCGCCGAGCCTTGGTGCGAAGGGATGATTTCGACCAGCGGTACTGGGATCGAGATACGGGATTTTGGCCCTATTCGCCTGCCCATGCGTGCGGCTGACGTGCGAAAACTGGTGGATGTTGCCACTCAGGCACCTTACGGCAAGGGAACGAAAACCATTGTTGATACCAGCGTGCGTGACACCTTAGAAATTGATGCGGCGAACTTAACTTTGTCGCCAGAACTTGTGGAGGCGGTTGAATCGAGTCGAAATAATATTGCTGAAAAACTGCAGCTAGACCAAGAAAGACTGGAATTTGAACTCTACAAACTGTTGATTTATCCCAAAGGCGGTTTCTTTTTGCCGCATCGCGATAGCGAAAAACGTAAAGGGATGGTGGCAACCATGGTGGTTGTCATGCCCTCGAAGTTTGGCGGTGGCGAATTGGTGATTCGCCATGGCGGACGTCAACCATCGTTTTCGTTTCCGGAAGCGAAATCACAGACGCAGCCACAGTATGTTGCGTTTTTTGCGGATTGCCAACACGAAGTGAAAAAGGTGACTTCGGGTGTTCGAGTCTGTTTGGCATTCAATTTGATTCTGAAGCCAGAACCAAAATCGCAGCAGTCAAAATCGGCGTCGGCTGTCGATCCAGCACTGGAAAAGCAAGTCGCCAATTGGTTTCGAATTCGCCCTGCCGATTCGCTGGTATTTGCCATGGATCATCAGTACACCGCAGCGGGGCTAAAGCCAAGTCATCTGAAAGGCACAGACCGGGAACTGTATCAGAATGTCGTCGCCATTGCGGACGAACAAAACTATCAGCTGCACTTTGGTCAAGTGGAACGCCATTTGTGTCAATTCGCCGATGATGGCAGTTTTGGCTATGGACGGCGATCGTCTCGTCGGTGGTCGGGAGATTACAGGGACCTGGACATTGGGGGAGTGTTCGAAGACCAAATTGTCGTCGATGGTTGGAAAACCAACGACGGGAAAAATGTCGCTTTGCCGCCCCTTAGATGCAGATCCAATCAACTCGTCAGTTTGGTGCCATGCGAAGATTGGATTCCAACACGGCAAGACTACGAAGGCTACACGGGCAACGCCGGCAACACGCTTGATCGTTGGTACCACAAGTCCGTCATCACGATCTGGCCGAAAGCTCAGCATTTCGAAATCGTAACGCAAATGGGGCTCGAATTTGCCATCTCGGAATGGCTCGCCATGCGCGCCGATCTTTCCAACTGTACCGACGAAGAACTAGAACAAGCTTGCGAAGATTGTCAGCAGCTGGCGGAAGCGATTATCAAGTACTGGCCGAATCGCAGCTATAGCCAAGGCCGCTTAGAGAAGGATTCTGATCCTTGGCTAAAGCAATTTGCCGACGAACTCCCCAAGTTTGGCGATCCAGATTTGATTGGAACATTTCTTCAAGTCGTCTCGGCACGTGACTGGCAAGTCAACTTGGATCAATTGGTCTTGGCGTCACTTCGGCAACTTGGCACTGAAGAAATCCTACCTGCATTGCAACAGTTGCTTCAATTCGAACCACCTGCCAACCAGTATGGAGTCAAATTCTTGGAAGGGCTCGCCGTACGCGACGCCAAATGGCTGCTGAAACTGGCCAGAGACAAAAAGCACGGTGGTTTGTCTGCGGAACAATTCGACAGCCTGTTTGGTATTGCGTGCGAAAAGCTGGCGGCATATGTGCAAATGATGGCCGAAAAGTCCTTTCGTCGCGGAACGCCACCTCAGGAATCTTGGCGTGTTTTGTGTCAAGCGATGATCGCTGCGGAAAGTGATCGGCTGGTAGATCTGTTGCAATTGCCGCAAGACTATCCCGGCGTTTTCGAATTTCGCGAGATTCAAGTTCCGGCGGCGGTCAAACTGCGAAATTTCGCCATCAAGAGACATGGCGATGTGCCGAATGCCTTGCGCAATTGGATTGACGAATTGATAAACCGTTTGGTCCAAGCGACTGCGGAAGAACCTAGTCCGCCGAGTGATTTTCGGCGTCCCAGCGAAACGGGATGCAATTGTAGTTATTGTGACCAACTTAGCCGTTTCTTGAGTGATCCCGAGCAAGAGCAAGCACAAATTCGCGCAGCCGAAGGGGCGCGGCATCACTTGGAACAGGTGATCCGATCTGAGAATATCGACGTGGTAACCAAGGTCATTAAATCTGGAAGCCCCTATTCGTTGGGACTGACCAAAACGACCGCCTCGTACGAGGCCGATGTCAAACGTTTTCACAAAGATCTGAAATTGCTGAACGGATTAAGGTAAGCCAGATGTTGTCATAGTTGGTCGAAATCGACCGATTAGTAATCGCCAGGTGTACCGCCATCAGCTATGGTCAGAATGGCACGGTAGGTTGCGAAGTCAATGTCGTAGTCAATCCATTTCGTGTGACCATCTAGAAAGACAAAACAGCAGTTGTCGCCTTTTGCGGCGGGGCTTCCGAATTTGTAGTAGGCTAAATCGTTGTCGTCGTCATGTCCCCTCGGAAAAACCTGTTTGGTTGGCGCACCATTAATAGCGTCGATCTCTGTCCAACCGTCGGCGAACCTCACAATCGAATTAGTGCTCGCACCGGCAAATCCGCATTCGTCGAAATATGCTTTCGCAATCTTACTTCTGGGGGTCCAACGGTCACCGACTGCAATTGTGTGTGCCTCTCCGTCGACAACGTCGGAGCTATCGATCTTCTTTTTTGGGTTTAGCAAGCTCCAGTGAAACGGACCGGACAGTTTTTGGTTGAACCGGAAATGTCCCGAGAACGGTCGCCCCTCACGACTACGAGTATAAATCACACCTCCATTCGCAGCATAATCAATTGATGCACCGCCAAACCAGAGAAAAGTGTCATCGTGTTCGCCGTCTTTGCTAATTGGGCATGATGTGGACGCATCTCGAAACCTCGGATTTGCGAACGTGGGGATTGGGGTACCAAATGCCGTGGAATTGCTTTCGTGCCAAGACGCCGCAAAGATACTTCGTGAATCATAAACCGACTGTTGATCGAGATAGGGAAGAAGTTCAAACGCCCATGAAGTTGTGAGGTTTAATTCTGATGCGGGCATCTTGGATAACTCCCGAGGTGGTGCATAATACTTAATTAACGGTGTATAGTACTGCTTTACCGCATAATACGCTTGGAGTGCTTGCCCAATAGAACGCAGATTACTTTGATTCTCGGTGGCTCTTGCACGATCCCTCGCGGCACCAATCGCTGGCAGCAAAAGTGCAACGAGTATCCCGATGATCGCAATCACCACAAGAAGTTCGACAATCGTAAAGGCAGATTTCTTATTTGGCATTTCACCACTCTCCTGGGATAAATCAGCTGCATCTGCTACGGCGAACCCATCGTAAAACGGGAATTTCACCTAGTACTTTATTTAGGGCTAGAAATGCGGACATTGACGTAGAGAAGATTTCGTTCTGAATTAGTAATCGCCAGGTGTACCGCCATCAGCTATGGTCAGAATGGCACGGTAGGTTGCGAAGTCAATGTCGTAGTCA
>JAGQOZ010000372.1 GCA_020426955.1 Planctomycetales bacterium | reverse complement strand
AAGATACTGCGTTGGCCCTATATGATTACGATACGGCGTGCAAGAAATTCATCATCCAACATTTGCCAAACACGTTTTGGGGCAGTGAAAAACGCACCTTATGGCAGCGTCTACTGGCAGCAGCAGAACGAAACAACGATCTGGATCTTTACCAACAGATTTATCAACGGCAAGTCCCATTGAAGCAATGGCAAACAGACGTTTTGGCTGTCGCAGACTGCGTTGCTGGAGCCGACCAACTTTGCCAGGAGTTGGCGTGGCGGCATCCAGTCGGATATGGCTTTGACACCAGCAAAACGTTGGTGTCACTTTTGGAACGACGTGGACGAGACGTCATGCCGTATGTTCGTTCCAAGCTTCCAGAAGTTGCTGGTGGCTGGCACGGATTGGGAGGCAAGCCGTTTGCTGAAATCGCTCGGCGGCACGAGTGGTGGGACCTGTGGGCCGCCGCGATACGAACCAATCGTGATTCGCAACTGTTCAACAAGGCGGTGGCGGAACTATTGGTCGAAGCGAAGCTATCGGAAGATCAACGCATGCAACGCTTGACCACGCTGGCCGGGGTTTCTCGCGAATGGAATTGGACCGGTTTCAGTTTTGCGCGAGTTCATTTCTTGGACGACGCAGTGGCTGTGGCGCTGTACCAGCGATATCCACAACTGGTTCACGGGCCTTTCAAACCAAACGTGACGCCAACTTGGTGGAAGGGTTATCCCGAACTGCTGGCGGCCGCTCGATCTGAAGACGACCAGGAACTGATCGACCTGATCGCCAGCCGCTACACTCTCCAGTATCGGCATCATGTGCCTGCGAACCGCGTCTCGCGCAACGATCCGATGATGGACACAGTCGAATCGCTGACCGAATACTATCAGACGCTTCGCGACCAAGCGCCCGACGAATTTGCTCGTCGCGCAGCCAACGTGTTGACTCGTATTCCGGCGTACGCCATTCATTATTATCAGCAACTACTCCGTTCGAATTCGCTGGCGCGCCTGTTCTTCGTTCGCTCGTTCCGCTCCTACCTAGCAGCGCCGGAGGCTATTCAGGACTTGGTGGAAGGTGCGGATATTCATGTGCAAATGTTGGCGTATCGCATTTTGGCGCAAGACGATGATCGAGCTACCACAGCAGCCGTTGCGGGTCTTGAAGTTCTGATCGGCACGTTAACTCGACCTTTACACCGCAAGACACGCATTGCTGCTTTTTCGGCGCTGCATTCGGCAGGTCGCCACGATGCGAACACCGCCAAGTTCATTCTGGTTCGTGCCAAGGAAGCATTGCGATTGCCAGACAAGTTTTATCCCAAAGAAGAATTGATTGGCCTGATTGGACAGTTGCTGCACCATCATCCTGAATTACAGGCGCCGTGCGAACAGCCCATCATCTACGGTTTGGTGGAGGCAACCGCATGATTGTGCTGGTAGATTACGCATCGCCATCGGTATTTGCAGCCAATCGAGACATCAATGATTTAGTTTTCGCCACCAACTCGCGACGACCAGTACGATTTCACGGCACGGTGGTGAAACACGGCTTTCCGCTCCGCATTGCCCTGCGAGCATTAGGTGAAACCATTTGGTCCGACGACACTTGGCTGGCCGCGTCGGACATTTTGGACCCGGTGATCACGGTCCATCCGGATCGCATTTTCTTTGAAGCGTTCAGTCAAGACCAATCAACCTATGCGTGCCTGATTGTCGATCCGGAAGTTTTTGAAGCGGATGGAAATATTCAAACCGGAACAACCAATATCGACTTTTCCGCTTGGCTGTGGGGCGCCTTGGGCGAAATGCGAACCAGCCGAAAAACGACCTTCAAAGTGGGCCTGGACGGTTTGGAAGTTGCCACAACCGGCGCCGGAGGTCGCTTTGAAAAGAAGGTCGAATTACCCGATTCTTGGGTACGAGGTTTCTTGCAGGTCCAAGCAGCCATGGCCATGCCCGGCACACGTTTGACGGTGAAGCCGATTGATTTGCTAAGTGCCATTCGGTTTCTTCGCTATACCAAAGCCAAAGTTTCACCTCGCGCCATTCGCTATCATTTCGAACCGAACCAAGACGCGAAGCTGATCCTTGAACCATGGGAACAGGAAATCACCTTGGAGGGCGCAGAACATCATTATGCCCAAACCAAATCGATTCGCGTTTGGGGACGTCGGCGTTTGAAGCAAATTGAGGGCCTTCTACCGTTTGCTGAATCGGTAGACATCTATCTGAAGGGCAGGGCACTACCCAGTTTCTACTCGGTTAAATTGCCCGGCATGACATTTTTGCTGGGCGTCACGGGTTGGTCCGGCGCGGCATTTACCGATTCAGGTAGCTTTGATTTGCTGCAGACGGTGGCCGCTGCCGATGACCAGCATTTGGCACCGGCGTTGCAGATTCTGCAGCAAGATTTTCATATATCCGCGTCTGACTTGGCAACGCGTCTGCAGATCGATTCCAAGTCGGCGGCTGCGCTATTGGTGCGATTGTGTCGCCAAGGTCGTTGCATGTTTGACGTGGAAACTAGGCGTTATCGCCACCGCGAATTGTTTGAAACCGCTGCCGATGAAGCGACACTTTTTCCGCCCGACATTCGACGTGAAAAAGCGACCGCATTCCAAACGCAAGGTGCCGTAAAGATTACGTCTTGTGTGCCAGAAGAGACCAAGAAGCGAATTCGCCTCAAATCGCCGGACGGACCGCAGCATCGCGAAGTCACCTATCGTGATTGGCGCATTTTCGGCAACGTAGATATTTGTTCTGACGTAGAAGTGGTCGTCAACGATTCTGGGCGAATCATCTTTGGACGTTGCTGTTGTGACTTCTTCCAACAGAATTTGATGAATATCGGGCCCTGTGAACACATCCTGGCCTTGTTTCAAGCCAGTGACGCGCTGCGAACGGATCAGGCATCCAGCACGACTGCCGATGAACGCAATGCGTTACGCGCTAGTCCAAATCGTTGGGAGGTTGACTCGGGCTACGCCATGGACGAAAACGATGAAACAACCTGACAGGACAATTGATGTTCGAACCCGGTGGCTTGCAACCAGCCAACGATACTGCGGTGCTTCGCCGCGGTGGCTTGCTGCGTGTATTACGCCGCCACGGCTCCCACGTACGCAACGTGGGAGGCCACGAGTCCAAAGCCTTGCAAGTGGTGCACTGCCGGGTTCGAACATCATTGTCCTGAAAACATGATTGCGAGAGGCCGTTGTGGGACTTTGGAACTGGTTGAAAACATGGCTGCGGCCGCATCCGATCACGCGAAATATTGCCAACCTCGACGGCGATCAGGCTCAGTCTGTCACGGAAGTGGTTGACACCAGCGGCGGACCACTCAAGCCGCATCATCAGCGGCTGGCGGTCCGAGATGTTCGGTTTCTGCCCAAACCGCAACGACCGTCTTCGCTTCCGTCGTGGAGTCGTCCCGCCAAGCCAGTTGTCTTCTCGAAGTCCGATGCAGAACGTTTCTTTTCCGCTTCTCAGCGAACCAAAAATCGCCAGCTACGCGACTTGGCCAGCGACACAGATCAGCTACAGCAATACGGATTGCCCGAATGGAATTCGGAAGACGAAGTCGCCGCCGCATTGGGTTTGACGGTCAGCCAACTTCGACATTACAGCATCCATCGGCAACGCGAAACTTCGCCGCACTATGTCATGTTTGCCGTTCCCAAACGGCAAGGCGGCCATCGCATTATTCATGCGCCCAAACGGCGATTGAAAAAGATTCAGCGAATGCTTCTGGCAGAATTGGTTTCCAAATTGCCGGTCAGTGAATTCGCACACGGTTTTCGTCGGCAGCGATCGGTGGCTACGAACGCCACGCATCATGTTGGCAAAGCCGTGGTCATCAAGTTGGACCTGGCAGACTGTTTTCCTTCGCTCCACTTTGGACGTGTGCGCGGCCTCTTGATTGCACTCGGCTACAGCTACGTCGTAGCGACGACGCTGGCCATTGTGATGACCGAAGCAATTCGCCAATCTGTGGAAGCGGAAGGCAAGATCTACTACGTTCCGGTCGGGCACCGGTTTTGTGTCCAAGGTGCGCCGACTAGCCCCGGACTGTGCAACGCCATTCTGATGCGACTTGACCGTCGTTTGGCTGGATTGGCCGCCAAGCACGGCTTCCAGTATTCTCGTTACGCAGATGATCTGACTTTTTCCGGCGACCATCCAGCCAAGGCACCGTATCTGGTAGCGTTGGCCGGCAAGATTATTCGCGACGAAGGTTTTCGCGTAAACCGCAAGAAGACTCGAGTTCTTCGACCATCCAGGCGTCAGCAAATCACGGGAGTGGTGGTCAACCAACACGTCGGTCTTTCACGAACCGTGCGACGTCGCCTTCGCGCCGCCATCCATCAGCTGTCGGCCAACGATGTACATGCGCGAAATCAGATCATCGGCAAAATTGCCTATCTCCGCATGCTGAACCCAGATCAAGCCGCGCCGCTACAAGCGGCGTTGGACGCCAAGCTGCAGAATTGACATTTTCAGGCAGCGTGGCTGTCGTTTAAATGATTTCGCTTGAATGGATGACATCGTTTTGAAGTTACGCATTCGCGTTTTCCGGCGGAACATCCTAGCCCGAAGCGTCAGCGAAGGACCAAAGAAACACGACGTTTTCCCTCACTGACGTGTCGGGCTAGGAACAGAGCAACTTCAAAATGCTATAGCGAGGTTACTTCGTGCTGATCGTGTCCTTCGCAGCGAACGTGCGAACATGAAAACGGCAGCGTCCGTAGTTGTGCATCGTAAGTATAAGCCATTTTCGAAACACAACGTTCGGCGGGCGCGAAGGACACGAGCAACACGAAGTCCTTTCGTGCTCTCTTTGGCAACGGACTTGTCTCCCTACGCATTGGCCGACGAAGTTCGTTCTTGCATTCGTCCCACGGTCCAGCCGTCCGGATGCAGCGAACGACGCTGTCCGGCGGTTGCCGTAGTAGAGTGACAACGTGACTGAGCATCGTTCTCTTGGATGCGGCATCGCTTGGGCAACTTCTGCAACAGCGGCAACGTTCCCGTGGCAGACGAATCTGAAGTACAGCGAACCGGCGAGTCGGCCTGGTTTGCTGCCGGCAACACGGCACTTCCAGCAACCGAATTCGCGCTGTTGGCCTCCGATGAAGTGGTATTCCGTATGCGACCAGAATCGGTCGACATGTCCGGCCGCGTTTCGTTTAGTTCGCTACGAATCACTCGCATATTCTGCGGAGCTTCAATACCCAGCAAGATGGACTTGCCTTTGCGTTTGAGCACTGTGATGGTGATATTGCCGCCGATGTGAATCTTGTCGTTGATCTTTCTCGATAGAACCAGCATGACCTTCTCCTTTAGGCAGATGAACTGCAAATCGTTCCAGATAAGACTTGGTTGAAGTGATGCCCCAACCCTAATGCACAGCCCATGCCAATCATCGCCGCATTCCGCTAAACACCTATCAACCAAGCACTTACGAAAAACGCTCAATTTTCCCAGCCATTCAACCGACGCAGTTTTTACAAACGATTGCAAAGTCATCAATTCGCATGAAAAAAGGCTCGATGCCACTCTGGACACCGAGCCTTTCTATTTAAGACTCATCGGCCGTTTTTTTGGTCGTAGGGAACGAGGGCACGTAACGAACGCTGAAAAACACGGATTCGCAACCTCGTCCACTACAGACGATACTGCAGTCGCTTAGACGTCCGCCACTTTGGGAATATCGAATTCCGGATTGTGCGGATCGGCCAGCAGTTGATTCGCTTCGTCTGCGAATTCGCCGGTGTGCCGTTCGGTTTCTGGATCAAACGTCAGCCACGGCCCTACAGTGTATTCCGCACCGTCTTCCGGAATCCCCACTCCGTCTTTCATGATTTCATGCAACTGCATGAAGTGTTCATACGCGTCGCTGTTTTCGGCAAA
This sequence comes from Planctomycetales bacterium, assembly GCA_020426955.1. Taxonomy (GTDB): domain Bacteria; phylum Planctomycetota; class Planctomycetia; order Pirellulales; family Pirellulaceae; genus JAGQOZ01. The sequence continues at coordinate 373 of JAGQOZ010000372.1, read as the reverse complement.
TCCGCCGGCCTTTGAATTGAACGGCACTTGCTTACCTAAGCGATACGAATTGTTCATCAAGTGGCCCATGACACAACCATAGTGTGCATCTTCCACATTACCATTCGCCATACTCGGATCGTTCGCTCGAACCGCGGCAATGAACGCGCCCCAATTTCCACCGGGCGTGACCTTGCCCTTGGGCAGCTTGAGTGGTTCGGCTTTATCACTTCCCGGCCGAATGATGCTGTAGTTACCTTCGCCCACAATTTTACTACCGTCTTCCAGATAGTATTCGTTAATCACTTGATGCTTGTAACCTTTGTGATTCACGTTGCGAACATTGAAGAATACCATCTGGCCGTTGGGATATTCGGCCATTGCGAACATAGTG
>JAGQOZ010000371.1 GCA_020426955.1 Planctomycetales bacterium | reverse complement strand
CTTGCCTGGGTGATATGCAAATTGCCAGCGGATATGAAATGACCAGTTGGTTCAATCTAGCCAACCGATCTCAATTCACTGACGACTTCCAAGAGCACGTTTATGCGGCCAATTCGCATGATGTTCTGTTAGAAGGTTTCTTTCTGCGTTTGAGTGTCGCTCGGTAATTCGCAGCAACGCGTCTATCGCTGTTTGGTGAATGACGGTGTCGTCTGACGGCTTGAAAGTTGGCGAAAATGGGTTCACCGGCGGATTTTTTGAAACCGGCGGACCTAGCGCGAGGTTCATTCTTGTATGAACATTGCAAGAAATAATGGGAAGTTGGTTCGCGCGATTTGCACGTTGATTTTATTGACGTTGGCACCGTGGCGCATGGCGAGCGCCGACGATCGTCCGCAAGTTGCCATTGAATTCGAGCTGGTCGATGAAAATCGAAATCGAACTGTTCCCGTACGAATTTGTTTGCCGGACGAAAAGAAACCTGCTCCCGTTATTTTGTTTTCTCACGGGCTGGGTGGTTCGCGTCACAACGGCCAGTATCTAGTGGACGAATGGACCAAACACGGTTACGTCTGCGTGAATCTTCAGCATCCGGGAAGCGATGAAGACGTCTGGCGTTCGGGGCGACTGGGAGACCGAATTCGGAAACTGACGCAGGCAGCGAACGCTCGGAATCTGCGAGAACGAGTGCGAGACGTTTCGTTTGTTATTGACCAACTGGCTGTCTTGAATGCGGAAGCGAGTCACGCACTTGAAGGGCGTCTGGACTTGGACAAGATTGGCATGAGTGGTCACAGTTTTGGTGCCATGACCACCATGGCACTGGCGGGAAGCCGGATTGGTGTGCGAGGAGTTCGGGCGGAAAATCGGATTGATGCGTATTTGGCCATGAGTCCTCAGATGGGCGGCGGTGCGTATTCGCAGTCGCTAACCAAAATTGCTCAACCGGTCTTGGTGATGACCGGTACAAAGGACCACAGTCCGATTGATCCTCGAGTCACCCCGGAGTCTCGTCGCGAAGTTTACCGAGTGTTACCGGGCGGTGACAAATACGAATTGGTGCTAGACGGAGCGAATCATTTTGCTTTTGGCGACGACTTAGAGCGAACCTTTCGACAACACGATCCAGATCATCACCGCGTCATTCAGAAGATGAGCGTTGTTTATTGGGATGCCTATTTGAAATCGGACCGTCAAGCCAAGACGTGGTTGCAATCCAATCAGCCGCAGGAAACGAATCACATGAAGCCGACGGACATTTGGCAGTGGAAGTAGCGACTGCGGTTTGCGGACGCCATGTCGTTCGGTCTCAACTTGTTACGGATTGATTCGGACCGATCGCTCGTATCCGTCTGTGTCCTTCGTGCTTTTCGTCGTTTATCGAAAGTACATTCGCGCCGACGAAAGTACGTTGCAAAAACGCAACGACGCTGCGGTATAGTTTGCAATACCGCCATTTTCCAATGATCAAGCGGTTCGTTTAGCCGGAGCCACCGGACCCAAAATGTGATGTTGTAGCATCGTATTGTATCTTTAGGCGGACAAAACGAGTTCAGGTTCCATTGCACTACATCCTATTGCGCGAAAAACGGTGATCTATGTTCCGCACGCAACTATTGGTCTTCGCAGTTGTCGTTGTTGCTCTCATTGTGGCTGGACATTCAGCAATCGCACAAACGGTCACTTTACGAGTTGGCAGTGGCGTCATCGAAGGCAAGCCGCTGTTTTGGAACGAACAGGAAATCACGCTGCTGGCGCGAGATGGTCAGATTCGGACGTTTAAGCCGAATTCTGTGACGCACTATGCGAAGACCAGTGACCAGTTTTCGGCCATTTCGCAAGCGGAATTGCGAGGTGCGTTGCTACGTGAATTCAAGGGCTATGACGTTTCCGGAACCGGGAAATTCCTGGTGGTCCATCCCATTGGGCAGCGAGATGTTTGGGCCGACCGATTCGAACAACTCTATCGAGGCTTCACGCACTACTTTTCGGTGCGTCGCATATCGATCGACGAACCGTACTTTCCGCTAGTGGCTGTCGTCTTTCCAACTCGCGCCATCTACTTGCAGTACGCACCCAAGTCCATGCAAAACACGCTGGGGTTTTATGACTCCAGAACGAACCGCATCTACCTGTTCGATGCCGCTCGATCAGAGGGCCGAGACTGGTCGGTGAACGCCGAAACCATCATTCACGAAGCCGCTCATCAAACCGCTTTCAACGTTGGTATCCACCGGCGATTTGGCGCTGTTCCTACCTGGGTGGCCGAAGGCATCGGCACTTTGTTTGAACGACCCGGTGTCTGGAATTCGCAAGAAAACCGCAGTCTCCATGATCGCGTCAATTGGACGCAGCTAGGCACCTACGCTGAGCGAATCAAACCAGAAGACTCAGTCAGCGTGCTGCAAGAACTGATTCAAAATGATCGTCTGTTTCAGCACAATCCAGACGTCGCGTACGCCTACGCTTGGGCGTTGACGTTTTATCTGACGGAACGAGAACCGGCGGCGTATGCCAATTACCTGAAACAACTTTATCAACGCGATTCGTTTGTACCGTATCGCCATGCCGATCGAGTTCGTGACTTTATCAGTACGTTTGGAAGCGACGTGAAGATGCTGGACGTTCGCATGCGACGATACTTGGCCGAACTGAAGCCACAGCCGTAATACTGCGGTGTGACTAACGGGCGATCCCTACTTCCAAACCTGAACGCGACCCGCCAGTTTCAGTTTGGTCTGTTCTAAGATTTGGATTCGCTTCTTTTTTTCTGCCAACTGTTTTTCTAGCGTTTCCACGGCCGTCGTTTCCGCTTGTAGCTGACTGTCCAGTTGGTCCATTTGCTTCTGTAGCACTTCTTGCATCCGTTGACGAATCTCTGGCTTGGACCATTCAAATGTACTGGGCGAATCCGATTCAGCACCAACCATTGTCAGGCCGCTTCCGCAAAGAATCAAAGCCGCCACGAGCGAAAGAAAATGAGAACGAGATTTACGAATCATGGTTTCAGCCATTCTGTCGAGGTTTCAGATGATTTGGCCGCCATTATATCTGCAGTTCGAACAATCCCTACGGAAAATTCGCCAGAATCTGGCTCCTTCGCCGCATCAGAACTTAGCGCCCAATACATTCCGGAAAACAACACCAGCAAACAACCGGCCAAGGAAAACGTGAGTGGATATGCGGGCCAACCGGTCGGTTCAATCCAGCTAACCAACGTTCCAAACACCGGCTGGCCGGCCAAGTTGCCAAGGTCAAACATGGTCAACATCAACGTTGTCGCCAGGCCTCGGTAACGCAGTGGAAACGATAAACTGCCTCCCGCCATTGCTGCGGGAAAGACAAACGCATGTGCCACTCCACCTAAGGCCGCAGGAAGCAATAGCGTGATTTCGCCAGAGACCAAGGCAAAGGAAAACATACTGGCGGCCAAAAAGCTTGTGCCGACTAACACCGCCGGTCGCACTCCCCACACATCCGGCAGCTTGCGACAAAACAGCCGTACGGTAAACGCCGTTCCCGCGTAGACCAAGAAATAGGGGCCAATGCCAGTAATGCTTAGCTCTCGTGCAAACGGGCGAACAAACGCAAACGGAATATTGATCCCGACTCCCATGGCAATGCCCATTACCAAGATGGCGCCGGGGTGGTAACGCCGAACCAACCACCAGATAGGAGTGCGCACGCGCCGTACGGAACGTTTCTTTGGTTTCTTCGCAATTTGCATCTTGGCGCCCAGCAAACTCGCGGCGCTGGCCGACAAGAACGCCGCGCCGATCAACGCCATCGACACCCAGAACGGTCGATTAATGACTGTTCGATTCCATTCGTCGGTTCGCATTAGATAGTCAACCATGCTGGGGCCGATCGCCATGCCGATAAAACCGGACGAACCGAGCAGCCCGATCATTTCGCCCGTGCGATGCTTGGGCGTTTTCTGCGAAACAAACGTGATGGACGCGCCAAACGAACCGGCCATCCCCGTCATGAACAAGATGCGAACCAGATAGATCCAAACATTGTGCACGTTTTCAATTTGCAAATGACACGCCAAACTGAAGATGACCATCAGCAACGAACCTAGCCAAATGCGGCCCGCACCCACTCGATCAATGGCCACGCCCTGGAATACTCGCATGCAAATGGCGCCGACCGTTCCTAATCCCACAATCCATCCTAAGTCCGCTTCTGTTCCGCCCAGGTATCGCACAAAATCGGCGTAGCGGAACAATAAACTCATGGCCATGGTCATGCACGTGTTGGCGATATACACGCACGCAAATTCAGCGCCGAAGATACGATAATCTACGTTGTCTTCAAGATTTTTCACAAATGACTCGTTATCCAGGACGAACTTCACGCAAGCGACGGCCTACTTTGTTGGCTTGTCATCATCATATTGCCACATCACATTTTTAGGTTACCGCCTACACTTTACCTAGAGCACTTGACGTCTTGTTGAACAGAAAGCGAGCGACCTAGATGAAAGCGTTTGAATCTTCCACCTACTATTTCAACCAAGCGGCCGACATTTTGGGCCTGGAGGAAAGTTGGCGTACACTACTGTTGACACCCAAACGAGAAGTTCAGGTCCAAGTTCCCGTTGAAATGGACGATGGTTCGCTGCAAACGTTCATTGGTTATCGAGTGCAACACGATAATGCTCGCGGACCCTTCAAAGGTGGTTTGCGGTATCATCCAGAAGTCGATTTGGACGAAGTCCGAGCGCTGGCTTCGCTGATGACTTGGAAAACCGCCGTCGTGGACTTGCCTTACGGTGGAGCGAAAGGAGGCATCGCGCTGAATCCTCGCGAACTTTCGCGCCGAGAACTCGAACGCATTACGCGCGTCTTTATCGATCAGATTCACGACGTCATTGGACCCGACATTGACATTCCCGCGCCAGACATGGGCACCAATGCCGACGTCATGGCCTGGATCATGAATCAATACGGCAAGTATCACGGCTTCAGTCCCGGCGTGGTCACCAGCAAACCAATCGAATTGTTTGGCATGCCCGGACGCGAAGAAGCGACTGGGCGAGAAGTGGGCATTCTGACTATCAAACTGATTGGTCGTTTGGGCAAGAAGGCCAAGGATTGTACGGTGGCCATTCAAGGTTTTGGAAACGTCGGTTCGCACGCGGCCAAACTGCTGTCCGAAGCCGATTTCAAAGTGGTTGCCATCAGCGACTTGAGCGGCGCCTACTATGCTCCCAACGGCATTCCGGTCATGGACGCCATTCGCTACGCCAATCAGAATCAAAATTCGCTGAAGGGTTTTTCCGAATGTGAACTCATTTCGAACCAACAACTCTTGGAACTGGACGTAGACGTTCTGATTCCGGCAGCCTTGGGTGGCGTGATTCACGAAGAAAACGTGCATTCGATTCGAGCTAAAACGATTATCGAAGCCGCCAACGGCCCTGTCTTGCCAGAAGCCGATTGTGTGCTGCAGGAAAAAGGGATTACCGTCTTGCCGGATATTTTGGCCAATGCCGGTGGTGTTTCCGCTAGTTACTTTGAATGGGTGCAAAATCGACAGCATTATCGCTGGACGCTGGATCGAGTGCGACAGGAACTGGACGCGCTGATGCTACGTGCGTTCGATCACGTCTGGGATGTCGCCAAGGAACGAAAAGTCTCTCTGCGAGTTGCTGCGTTTGCCGTGGGCATTGAACGTGTGCGCCGAGCGACCTATTTAGCCGGCGTGAATTGAATGGCGAGTTTATCGCCGGCGGCAATGCGTGTTGTCCCGGCTTTCAGCGGATTTTCCTGGCGGACGGCGGCTTTGAGCGCAATATTTCCCGCCGCCACGCAGAATCCTATAATAGACTGCCAAGGAATGTGCCTTAGCCTGACTGCAGGCTAACATCGCAAATCTCTGACGTGAATCAAACGGAAAAAACTACCATGTCGCGTGCTCTGTTGCGGTTAGCTTTTTGGATGACCTTTGCCGTCATTACGCTTCACGACACGGTCGTCGTCGACAGCACGCGAACCGGCAATCTGTTCGCTCAGGAAAATAATGAAGCTGCCGAAGTCGATAGTGCGCAAGCGCTGCACGAATCCGATTCGCAAAACCGCTTGGGCCGAATCATCCGCATTCGTACACCCATCACCGGCTCGGACGACATTCGCATCAAACGCGCTATCGAACAACTGCTGGACAATTTGCCTCGAAATGTCGCCACCGAAAATCGCCCCGTGCTGGTGCTGGAGTTTGTACCGCCGCTGGGTGGCGACGGCAGCGGCAGTGAATTTGAACGTTGCTTGGCG
>JAGQOZ010000370.1 GCA_020426955.1 Planctomycetales bacterium | reverse complement strand
CTTCCGAGAAACCCAGCGGTTGCGAGCAACCGGGGCTACCCGCTGATTTACTGCGGTCGGACGTTGGACCACAGCGAACCGACTGCGGTATGCAATACGACGCAAGACGAAATGGCAACGCACACTTCGTCAAGGCTTCCGAGAAACCCAGCGGTTGCGAGCAACCGGGGCTACCCACTTTCCACAATAGTGGCACCAACAATTTCCATCCGTCAGGAGATGTGTCAGTCGGCCATGGAGAAAGGCGTCTTACCTTGCGCGTTGCGTTTCGCTGATGCGCTTCAGACGGTGGGGAAACATCCAGGCCGAGTAGACAAAAACGAGCTCGATCAAGGGATCCAGCTCGTTGCGAAATTTCAAGTTCTTAGCGAAGAATCCATATTCGCTTATTCGCCCTTGTGGGCGTCGTGGCAAGCCTTGCAGTTGGTGGCTTTCTTGAGTTCCTCGACGGCGCCTTCGCGACCAACGACTACTTTGGCGGCGGCCAATGCAGCGCCGCCTGCCATCTTGTGCCACGAATCGAGTTCACCCTTTTCCGGTTCGTTTTCCACCAAGCTGACAAACAGGTCCAGCAGCTGCTTCTTTTCTTCGTCAGAGGCTTCGCCGCCAGTCACTTTCTTGAGCAATCCACCTTTCATGGCGGTCTTCATCACGTCCTCAATGGAATGCTTCGCACTGCCTTCACCGTCCTCAGCATTTGCTGTTAGGCCTTGCCATGCTGTTAAACAAACGGCCAAGCTCAGTACGCCACACCACATTTTCACATTCTTCATTTTCGGTCCTTTTTGATTCTGTCCAAAACAAGTTAGTGCCACTCCAGTGGCGATATTATATAGGCGAACCGGGAATGCGAGTCAACAAATCTCTGGCAAATTGCGATCGAACAACCGCGGCACGACACTTTGATACCAGTAGCAGCACATTAGCGTGAAACACAAAGTTTGATATTTGCCTATGGAACGGGCAAACGATCGGCTGGTTGTTTTTGCTGGGTAGAAAGTCCCGTGATACTGCATTCAGGCAGCAGCGTTTGCAGCTGGGCAGCTTCCGAATCTTCGATGGGAATTCCGGCCAAATGGAGGTTCGTCAATTCGCGGATTTGTGGTGCGAACTCCAGCAAGCGTTTGCTTGTGACCGCCGTCTTGTTTAGCCACAGCGTCCGCAGCGAATCCAGCTTTGCAATCTGTGGCAACGCTTCGTCCGTGATCTGAGTCCCGTCCAAACCAAGCGTTTCCACGTGCTTTAGCTGCACGATGCTACTCACATGTTGATCTGTCACGGAAGAATTTTCAAACGACAAATAAGTCAGCTTGGGCAGATCCATCAAGTGTTCCGCCAGTCCCGGTCCGAATATTTGACTGCCACCCAAATACAGTGTTTGCAACTGCTGCATTGCTTTCAAGTACTGCATGCTGGCATCGGTCACTTGGGTTTGCTCGAACGAAAGCGACCGTAGTTTGGTCAACGGTTGTAGTCGAGCGACCCCGGTGTCGGTGATTTTGGTAGCTCGCAAGTTCAATTGCTGCAGATGAACCAGCTGGCCGATCACGGACAGGCTTTGATCTGTAATCTGCGTGTGACGCAAGTCCAAGAGTTCCAAATCATCAAACACGGTGATAGCGGCCAGAGCTTCATCCGTAATGGTCGATTCGTCCAAACGGACTCCTTTGATCGAACCGTCGGGACGTCGATCGAATCGAGCGTTAAATGGCAGCAGCGCGTCCATCGCTTGCTGCACGTGTGCTTCGCGAAAGAGACGGATCAGGTGGTTCGCTCGATAACGTACTTCCATGTCATCACTCTGCCGAACTTCCTGGAGCAACGGCAGCATTTGCGGCCCGGCGTCTTGCAGCGCCCGAGTTGCCGCTTCTCGAACCGCAAACGATCGATCGCCCAACTGATCGATCCATTGGCGATACACTTCTGCTTGCGACGCATCTTGCGATCTCACTTGGGCATGGCCGAACGCAACGAAGCCAAACAGCAATGCCATTGCCCATCGGTATTTCGAAATCACTCGTGTGACCATCAATTCATCTGTATTCTTCATAACCATGCCGCCACGCGCCCACTCAGTCCTGCTTATCTGCATCAGGCTGATACGCTTTAATTATGGCACTATTATCCAGGTCACCCCAACCTTGCTGTACCAAATTTTGCAAAAGAGACGCGTGAATTTCCGATAATGGCAATGTTGCGTCATGTTTTTCCGCCGATTCCAACATCAAGCGTACGTCTTTTAGATGCTGAGCCAATTTGGCTTGCGGCGTGAAATCTTGCTGCAGCATCTTGGGCCCTTTGACTTGCATGGCGGCCGACGCGGCGGGCGTGGCCTGCAAAATCTGCAACGTCTGTTCCAGGTCCAACGAAAACAAATCGGCCAGCGTCAAGGCTTCCGCCAAGACCGCTCGATGCAAGCCAATGCACAAGTTCACCACCAGTTTCATCTTGGCGGCCGAACCGTTTTGGCCCAGCGAAAAGACTTGCGGAGCCAATTGCTGTAAGAACTCCATTTCGTGTTTCACCACAGCGGCATCTCCGCCAACCAGCAACGTCGCTTCGCCCGCTTCGACTTGCTGGCTGGAACCAACGACGGTGGTGTCCAGATAGGTCGAACCAATTTTTTTTAGCCCAGCGGCAAACGAAATGGCATCTTCGGGCCGACCCGTGGTGGTGTCGAACAAAATCGTTTCCGGGCGAATGGTCACTTCGTCCAGAGCCGAACGAACCTGATCGGAATGCAATAGGCACAGGATGATTCGTTGGTGATTTGCAAAGAGCTGGTCGGCCGAAGCAACCGTCTGGCCTCCGCTTTCGCGAAACAGTTCGCACCGGCTTGGATTAATGTCAAAGCCAGTGACTGTAAAACCAGCGGACAATAGCCGTCGGCCCAAGGCGTGACCGAGCAGTCCTAGTCCGAGCAATCCAATCGGTTCTTTCATTGGGAGAATATCTATTGAGTGAAATTGCGGAGAATCTGGATACCTACAACCAGTCCGAAGAGCCAGTTGTCTGGGTAGGGACCGATCGTCACGGTTAACGTTGGCAACGCCAATCCAAGGCCCAGCGAGTGGAGCCAACCACCTTTGTAGCCGCGCTGGCGATCACTGCGGCACGCCATGAACATAACTATATACGACATAAGCAATAAGACGCAGACGATAGGTATGACGGCGTGTATGACCGTAGTGATGTCTAACCAGGCTCGGCGGGTTGGTGTCTTCGTCGAGCTATAAACATAGATCAATACTGCAATCAACGGTGCGCTCAATGTGACTGCTAATAACCCAAACGTGATTGACCACAGTAGCATGATACGCCGTAGCGCGATTGCGATCAGCAAGACGATAGCGCCCATTGGAATTGGTACGGGGAACAGATGCCCCAACAGCTGAGAGACCGCAGCCAATACCATCCATTCGCCCGGCGCAATCGGTTTGGCGTCATTGCGAAACAGCCAACTGGTAACCACCAGCGCCGCAAAGAACTGCGCCGACTGAAACAGCAACAAGAGACTCAGCACTACTGTCAAGGCCGCAGATTGGTCGCCGACGCTGCCAAACATGGGCCGCGCGATCGCGAATAGCGTGGCCGTGACCGAAGTGTATAGCAGCAGATGGAAGATGGATAGCCGCGGATTCTGAGACCGTTGAAACGCGATCGGCGATGAAGGCAAATTGGCGGACATTCAATTCGAACGATTCGTGCGAAGGGATGGCAAAGCGATTTTGTTGCGTCTCTGACAGGGTGATGTCGTCCCGATTTCTCAGAATCTTAGCCCGACGCGTTAGTCTTGAAGTTGCGTTTTTTCATAGCCCGAAACGTAAGTGAGGGAAAATTGGATGTTTCCGTGGTCCCTCGCAAACGCTCAAACGCTTCGGGCTAAGATGGGTTGGCAACCAACCGTTGATCCAGTTCGCCATTCTACTTGACGAATTCAACCAACGCGATGGTTTGACAAAATCGGTTCGCAAAGAAGCCAGCATTTCGTTACACGTCAATCTCTTCTGCCTCTTCCGCTCGGTCCATAATAAAGCGAAAACGAGCGGACGCGTCGCGCCCCATCAGATCGGACATGATGCGATCCGTTTCCAATTGGTCGTCCACTTCCACTCGAAGCATACGTCGCGTGGCGGGATTCAGCGTTGTTTCCCACAGATCTTTGGCATTCATTTCCCCCAGACCTTTGAAGCGAGTGATCTCTGGTTTCGCGCGTTTGTCGGCTTCCGTAACAATGCGTTGTCGGTCATCTTCATCCGCTGCCCAAAAGGTCTCTTTGCCAACCATAATTCGATACAGCGGTGACACGGCAATGTAGACTTTTCCTTCGGCGATCAAGGGCCGCATGTGTCGGTAGAAAAATGTCAGCAGCAACGTGGTAATATGGTGGCCATCGGAATCTGCATCGGCCAACAGGATCACTCGCTCATAACGTAGTCTGGCCACATTCAGATCTTTGCCAATACCGCAGCCTAAGGCTGTGACTAAGTCTTGCAGTTCTTTGTTTTCCAAGACTTTTTTCAGTCCAACCGATTCCGTGTTGAGAACTTTTCCTCGCAAAGGCAAGATAGCTTGATAGTTTCGATCGCGACCTTGCTTGGCTGTCCCGCCGGCCGAATCGCCTTCCACAATGAACAGCTCCGATTCGCCTCGTCCTGCCGACAAACAATCGCTCAGTTTGCCCGGCAACATGGTGCCTCGCGAAGTAGCACTCTTGCGCGAAACGGAATCCGCAGCGGCTCGAGAAGCAGCGCGGGCTCGAGCGGCCGCGATGATTCTGGCGACGATGGTGTCGGCCACCGAGCGATTATTGTTCAGCCATTGTTCCAGTGACGCGCGAATGGCGCTATCCACAATGGGTTGAACTTCGGTATTGTTGAGTCGATCTTTGGTTTGGCCTTGGAATTGAGGATCAGCCACAAAGACGGAGACGATGGCGACAAGTCCTTCGCGAATATCTTCGTGCGTGATTTTGACGCCACGAGGAATCAAATTGTGCGTTTCAAAGAAGTTGCGAACCGCTTTGCTCAACCCGCTGCGAAATCCGTTTTCATGCGTGCCGCCGCTGCCGGTGGGAATGCCATTGACGTACGAACGAACGTGTTCGTCAGTGGATTCGGTCCATTGCAAGACCATTTCGATCCGTTCGTCTCCTTCTTTGCGAACCGTAAAGGGTGCATCATGAATGGTTCGCGCAGAACGTTGCTGAATCACTTGGCCCAAATAGTCGACGATACCGTTTTCGTGGAAGAACGTGTCTTTCTGATTGTTGACTTCATCTACAAAATTGACCTTCACGCCGCGATGCAGAAAGCTGGTAATCTCCAGTCGCTGGCGAATCATACTGGGGTCAAAATCGGTCTTGGGGAAAATAGTGGGGTCGGGCGTAAACGTGATGGTGGTTCCGGAACCTCGAAACGATCCCTTGGCCTTTTGCAAACTGGTTTTGGGTTTGCCTTGCGAAAATTCCATGCGGTACTGACTGCCATCGCGGCGGACCACGGCCACCAAGGATTTAGACAGCGCGTTCACTGCAGACGCACCTACACCATGCAGACCGCCCGATGTTTTGTAGTTCTTGCCTTCAAACTTGCCGCCGGCGTGCAGAATGGTCAACACCATTTCCAGCGCACTTTTCTTGGTCTTGGCGTGCTTGTCCACCGGGATGCCTCGACCATTATCCGCCACCGTCACAGTGCGGCCATCTTTGTGCAGCGTAACGTTGATTTCGCTGGCGTGGCCGTTCATGGCTTCGTCCACTGAATTGTCCAGAATTTCCCAGACTAAATGGTGCAAGCCGGCCGTGCCAACACCGCCGATATACATGCCCGGACGTTTGCGAACCGGTTCTAGGCCTTCCAACGCAACGATGTCAGCAGCACTGTAGCTTTTGGATTCGGTGGCCATGCTTCACTCCGTCAAATTCGAAATCAATTGTGCACTGTCAAAGGTTTGTCACGGGCCGCGATGCTCTGCTTCGGTTCGAACCAGGTACGCGGCGAGTTGGAAATTGGTTGTCGAATCTACCTTATTCGTCTTCTTCCGGCAGCGGTTCAGGTGCGCCGGGCGGTTGTTGAACAATCGCCGCAATTTTACCGTTCTTTTGAATCTCGATACCTCGTCCACCTCGCGAAGTCACTCGATACTTGCCCGTGGAAACCGTCTTCTTCGCACCTCGATTGGTTTCCACCGTCAAGATATCTCGATCTCCTGCGGACGCTTTGAAACCGAGCAACCGGTCTGTCTTGGCCAGCTTGATCAACGTGACGCCTTTGCCCGCG
>JAGQOZ010000369.1 GCA_020426955.1 Planctomycetales bacterium | reverse complement strand
AATTTGCCCAATCAGAATCCGGGTTTCCCCTTCGATCAAACCAAGTTTATTCGTTCCATCAATGTCCCAACATGCTCGAGTTGCAAACACACCCGTCAGCACCGCACCCAACGTTCCGCCCACGCCGTGCACTCCAAATGCATCCAGAGCGTCATCGTAGCCGAACATTCCTTTTACCTTAGCGCAAGCAAGATAACAAACAAACGCTCCCGCCGCTCCCATTATCAGGGACGACATCGGGTTAACGAAACCCGCTGCTGGCGTGATGCAAACCAATCCCGCAACAGCTCCGGAAGCCGTTCCCAATATGCTTGGTTTGCGGCGAACCACCCATTCAATCACCGCCCAAGTCAACGCACCGGCTGCAGCCGAAAAATGAGTCACAGCAAACGCACTCGACGCCAATCCGTCCGAAGCCAATTCGCTACCGGCGTTGAATCCAAACCATCCGACCCACAGCATACCCGCGCCCAGCGCTGTATACGTCAAATTGTGAGGACGCATGTCTTCGATTCCAAATCCCAAACGACGTCCCAGCACGATCGCGCACACCAAGGCTGATACACCCGAACTAATATGGACCACGGTTCCGCCGGCAAAATCAAGTGCCCCTCCGGCCCAACCGTGCCCGTCTTCACCGGTCTTCACAAACGCCAAAATGCCACCATCCCAAACCCAATGACACAATGGACAATAGACTACCGTTCCCCAAATAATGCAGAACAACGTCATCGAACTGAATTTCATTCGTTCCGCAAATGCTCCGCATATTAGCGCCGGTGTAATAATAAAAAACATGCCCTGAAACAGCATGTGAGTCAAAGTCGGGATTTCGCCAGACATTGGAGTCACTGGACCGCCCGCTTCTTCGCTCCAGACTCGTTGCACATTGTTCATGAACAGGTATTCGCCGTTGCCGATATAGGGGCCATCCCCTCCGAACGCCAACGAATAGCCGTACAAGCACCACAACACTGTCATTAGCCCTGACAGAAACAGGCACTGCATCATCACGCTGAGAACATTTTTCCGTCGAACCAAACCGCTGTAGAACAATGCCAGACCCGGCGTGGTCATAAACAATACCAATGCCGTGCTGGTCAACATCCATGCATTGTGACCGGCCAACGCAGCGTCAGAAATTTGCTGGTCCGTATCCTGCGCCACCAGCGAGTTCGACAAGCTAACTGCCAGCAATAACGCAAGAAACACAAGGACTAAGCCTCGAAATCGGGACATTTCCGCCTCCAATAAGAATGAACATACCCAAATCCGCCTACCTTGAGTGCCAAACAAACAAAAAGCAAGCTGGTGCCTAATCAGCTTGACGAAACCGCAAGTGCGGAAAACAAAAAATACCAAAAAACTGGCGTGCAACAACTACCAATTGCTTCCGTCAGAAATCGAATCTTCTATTTCCTAGGACTTCCAAGCGAAATCGGAAAGCCGCATCCATTTAATGAGTTCAAAGCGCCAGCCAACGTGTCACGGATCTGGCACTGCAGCCACTTCGATTCTGGCATCGTTAAAACAGGCTCCCGCGCCGATATCAGACAGCGTATCGGGACTCAATGCATTTGACGTTCGACCATTCAACGTGTGTCGCTGCCACAACCCTTTCGGCAACGAAACAACTCCCGGCGTTATTGCCGCGTCGATTCGCAACGTCACCCAGGTTTCTCCCGAATCATTAAACAGTCGCACTCGTTGGCCCGTTGTCAATTGACGCGCGGCGGCGTCGGCAGGATTCATTATGGCAACAGCAGATTGGTGACGGAGATAACCTAGCGATGAATTGATTGTGTGTGGCGACGAAGGTGAAATCAACGCCAGCGGGTACCGTTGATTACTGCAAACCGGATCGGGAATATAGCAGTACAATCCGACTGCGGAACAAGTTACCAACGAAGCGGGGTACAATTCAATTTTTCCACTGGAAGTACCAGGGACGACGTCTTGCATTTGAATCGGACATGGTCCGGATGCGGGCTTCAATTCACCTTGCTCCAGCAGCCTTTGGTACGAATCGGCGCCCACTAGAGATTGCGTCCATGTCGCCGGATCGATAATGTCATCTTGCTGCGCCAATCCAAGCCGCTGAATCAATTCGCCAAAGACTTCATAATTCGGTTTTGCCTGTCCGATGGGTGCAATTAGCCGATTAACTGTACCTAGCCGACGATTTCCGTAGCCGTTTCGCAAGTCATCATGTTCGAAAAATGTGGTGGCCGGCAGAATCAGATCGGCGTAAGCTGCGGTATCGGTCAGTACTTGATCAAACACTACTGTGAACAAATCGTCACGCCGTAATCCTTGCAAAACCTTGTTCTGTTCTGGCAAAGTAGCCACTGGATTGCAGTTGTAGACAAACAGCGTTGTGACAGGCGGGTCCTTCACATTAAGAAGTGTTTCACCAACAAGATTCATGTTGATGCGTCTTGTCTTCGGCGGTGTGGCTTGAACAAGACTGGAATTATCCAGACGCCAAACGCCGGAATTACTGAGCGTGAATCCGCCAGCTCGCTGAAATTTGTTAACCACAGCCGGAATGGCTAAGATTGCTGCAATGGCACTACCACCGTTGCGATTTCGTTCCGGGCCCCATCCGCAGCGTATCACGGCCGGATTTGTTTCCGCGTACCAGCGATAGAAAGTTTGTAACGATGCTTGTGGAATTCGAGCCTCCTTGGCCACGCGATCCAGTGTCCAACATTCGGCAGCATCGAACAGCGGTTCGCTTCCGTTGGTAAACTGGTTCAAAAAAGCCCAATCAACCCAACCATTTTCGCGTAACCAACGAATCATGCCCAAAGCAACGACCAAGTCGGTTCCTGGGTAAATGGGAAGATGCAAGTCGGCAGACTTGGCAAGCAGCGTTTGCCGCGGGTCAACCACCACCAACTTGCTACCTTGCTGTAAGGCTTGCTGAATTGGTGAAATCATATGAATGCCGGAAGCGTGGGGATTGAACCCCCAAACCACAATCAATTTACTTCGAGCGTAATCCTGGTACGAAACGCCCGGCATTTTTCCATACACGGCACTGTATGCGGCTCCGGACGGTGCAGCACAAACGGTTCGATCTAATCGCGATGCGCCCAGCCGGTAAAAAAAGCGAGCGTCCACTGCATCCTGAGTCAGTTTTCCGTTCGAACCGCCATAACACAATGGAAGGATCGATTCACCACCGTGGCGTTCCAAATCGCGACGAATGCGATCCCCTATCAGCGAATATGCTTGGTCCCAAGAAATGAGATCAAATTGCCCGCTTCCTTTGGGGCCGCTGCGTTTTAACGGCTGAATTAGTCGATTTTCGGAATACACGTGCTTGGCATAATTGCGGACTTTGCCGCAAATATAGCCATCTGTATAAGCATCATCGTCAGATCCTCCAATTCTGACAACTTGGCGCGCTTCAATGGTGACCAATAGCTTGCAGGCATCGGGACAATCCAGCGGACAGGTAGTCGCCTGGGTGTGCTTCATCAGAATACGACTCCGAGATTCGCAATCGATTACCGGCTCTTACGACGCCGTGACCGAGCCATCTGGCACGGCACTAAACAGAGAGTTCAGACACAATTAGGTTCGATTCTCAAGAGAACTTGTCGAACTGCACTACGTCGCGCGTCATTCTAGCGCGCGAGCGACGACAAATGGAGGGCGAAACCTGGTTCGCAAATGCTGCATAAACCGAATCCATTGTCGATATCAGCGCAAAAAAAAAGCGGGCACCAAAGGTACCCGCTCGTAGGCTAGTGTGAACCTAGCTTCGCTTGCGGCGGATCGAAACCAATCCGAGCAAACCAAGTGCAATCATGACCATGCTAGATGGTTCGGGGACAACTCGCAAGTCGCCAGCAAGAGCTCCGCCACCCAGGTGCGAACCGCTTAGCTTAAGCTTGGCACCTAGTTCGTCAGCCGTCAAACCTGGCTTCAGAACAGGACCCCAATCCAAGTCGCTATATCCAGCGGGATCTAACTTGAACAGCTTCACGCCGGTGAAGACGTCGAACAAACCGCCAAGAAGTGCTGTTGGCTTGTTGTCGACGACAAACAGCTCTTCCGACGCGACCAATTCAAAGGTCGTAACTGCGGCTGTGCCGTCATTTTCCATAACCAAACCACCGGTTTCGGGATAGTATGCGATCGAGAAAACTCCGTCGCCGGTCTTACCTGCCGTAGAAATTTGTGCGTTTACCAAACCGCTGAAGCAAGCAACCAAAACCAAACCAAGTGCAAATTGAATTTTACGCATCTCTATTTTCCTCACCTAAGAATCTCAACCACGTGTAGTTAGTAAATTAAATCAAAGTCTCTAAGAATCGTCCCGAGCCAGGAGGTGCACGGTGCACCTCCGATGGCTGCGGATCGAGCAAATGTTTTTTTCTAGCTTCGCTTACGTCGGATGGAAGCCAATCCAATCAGGCCCAGCCCGATCATGACCATGCTGGATGGTTCTGGGACATACATCAGGTCAACTTCCAGCGAACCACCACCAAGAAACGAACCGCTAACCTTCAGATCCTGAGCCAGCACGTCTTTGCCGATACCAGGAGCCATAGCGGGTCCAAAATCCAAGTCATCGAAACCAGCTGGGTCCAACTTGAACAACTTGGTAGCACTGAAGACGTCAAACAGGCCAGTCAACTGCGGAGGCCGAGTTCCAGTGAAGTAACCACCTGCGGATACCGCTTCCAAAGTGGTCACAGGTTTTGCTTCACCAGCAGCTTCGTAAGGATTCGCAATCGAAAGATTCCCATCTGCGGGATTGTAAACCAACGTTACGATATCGTCGTCCAATTTGCCGTCCGTAGAAATCTGGGCATTTGCAATGCAGCTAAAACAAGCCGCCAAAGTCAAGCTGAGTACAAACTGAATCTTACGCATCAAAAATTCCTTCCAACAATGTTGATCAATTATTTGCTCTAAAACCGCAAAGGGTGCATACGCAATCGCGATGCAAAGATTCCCGAACGAACAAACAAATCGCAAGTAAGCTCAAAGCCAATCTGAAATTCCGTCAAACACCAACACTAGTGCTTGTGGGCGATAAGAGTCGCTACGGGAATGTAAAGAGGTTCTTCTAAGGCAGGCCAAAATTGGCGTGCAGCAAATTGAAGAACTCAAATCAGAATTTCATTGGCATCCTGTAAAGGGTTGTTACTCAGCTCAGATGCCATCAATTTATGGGAAGTCGAAAACGTTTGCAAGCACTTTTTTCAAAAGTCCTGAAAATTTTTCAGATCGCCCAAATCAAGCAATATTCGACGTCTCAACGGTTCGTTCCTATCGATCACCGTGGGCAAAATACAATCGCTGGCGTTTGATGCAGTATGATCGGACGCTTGTCAGACCAAGTTCATGCCAAAGGATTTCCCCAATGCAGAATCATCGCCACCCACGTCGCCGCTGTTTTTTACTATTCGCAACCACGTTGATCTTTTTCGCACGCGGCGCGGAAGCTGATGACTGGCCACAATGGCGAGGCCCGCATCGAGACGGCGTGTGGCGAGAAGACGGAATCGTGGCTTCGCTTCCCGAAGGACAGATTCCCATTAAGTGGCGAACTTCGATCGGTCCTGGCTATAGCGGTCCTACCGTGGCGAATGGTCAAGTCTTGGTCACCGATCGCATCAAAGAACCAGACCAGATCGAACGTATTCATTGCTTTGCCGAATCCGACGGAACCAAGTTGTGGACTGTCGAATATGCCTGTCCCTATATCGATGTCGGCTATGAAGCCGGGCCTCGAGCATCCGTGACCATCGACAATCATGTCGCGTATTCCTTGGGCACCATGGGACACCTGCACGCGATCGATTCCCAAACTGGAAATGTCATTTGGAAGCGGCAATTGCAGGAAGATTATCAAATTAGCATGCCAATCTGGGGCATCGCCGCCGCACCGCTGATCTACCAAGATTTGATCATCGTTCATATCGGTGGCGCCGACGGCGCATGTGTCGTTGCCCTGAACAAACAGACGGGCAAGGAAGCTTGGAAAGCACTGAACGACAAGGCGTCTTATTCGGCACCCATCATCATCCAGCAAAATCAACAGGACGTACTGATTTGCTGGACTGGTGACAATGTCGCGGCACTCGACCCAAACAACGGCCAAGTGCATTGGACTTCGCCCATGCCGCCTTCGCGAATGGTCATTGGTATCGCCACTCCCGTCGTAGAAGATAATCGCATCTTTGTGACATCGTTCTACGACGGTTCAAAAATGGTGCAGTTCGACCCCAATTCGTTCACCGCTACCGAACTCTGGCGGTCCGTCGGC
>JAGQOZ010000036.1 GCA_020426955.1 Planctomycetales bacterium | reverse complement strand
GCTCGAGTGGGACAGCAGCGGCCGGTGTTATAGAACTGAGTAAAGCGTACGCCGTGCTGAGCTAAAGAATCCAGATTGGGAGTTTCGATTTCACTGCCATAGCAGCCCAGATCGGAATAGCCCAGATCATCGGCCAGCATGATGATGATGTTGGGCCGTTTGGTTGTATTCGCAGATTGCGCAAAGGAATGAGAGAGATGCGAACTAAGCAAAACGGCCACCATCGTTAAAGATAATGCGTTGGTTCGAAGGCAACGAATGAATCTGCAATACGTGCGCATTTTGCTGTCTCCTAGGTTTTTCAAATTGCACACACCACATTGACGTGTTCTTCCGGTGCAAGTCGCTTGTAGTGCCGCCTTTAGGCGGAATCGTGTGCCATTTATTCCGTTCTTAAGCGGGCGTTTGATTGTAAGACAATTCCGCCTAAAGGCGGGACTACGAACCAGTTATGGTGCTGTCCAACTATGTTCTACTGCCATCTGAAACTGCTCGCATACCGCCTCGAATGGCACCGGCTGCCGTGTTGCCGTAGTTGCCGGCGAACGACGGATGTAATGGTCGACTGTTGGGAACGGATAACCAGATTCGCAGTAAATGACGTCGTTGGTCCAGTTCGGCATGGTCCACAAATTCGGCGCGCCGATGCAGAGTGACAAAGTTGTTCAGAAACAGAATGTCTCCTGCTTCTTGGCGAAATTGCACATGCAGTTCCGGTAATGACGCCAGTTCTTCCACAAAATCTAACGCTTCTTTTTGTTGGGGCGACATATCGGGCAATTCGTCGGACGCATAAGCGCGATCAATCAGGACTCGCAGCAAATTGGCCGCAAAATGCCCTTCGAAGATTGAAAAAATAGGTTGCTGTGTGTAGGGGCTGGAATTGCCGGTGTCTACATTGTGTCGCTGGTAGTAAAACGGTTGCATCAAGATCTTCAGCAGGTCGGGGCGTTGACGCAAAATTTCGTTGAACAGAGTGATCGAGCTGACCACGTAGTTTTCGCCACCCGACTTGGCCGGTTGGACACACAAGAATCCAATGACGTCGCATCGGTCGGAGTGGAACGTCAGGCGTTTCCGAGTATTCGGGCCTCGGCTGCGAGGATCAGTATCCGCAAAACCGGCGTCGCGAACGCTGAAGATGCGTTCGCCGCTGGCGGATTGAGAAACGGGAGTGCCAATATAATGCGATAGTCCCCATAAGATTTTTTGCAGTTGGGATTCGGTCCATTCGTCCACTGGCAAACCGACCATGCGACATGCCCCGCTGCCGTTTTCCAGCGCGTCTTGGATACGAACCAGTGTTTCGCCCAAACGAGGTAGCGGGAAGCGAGCTTTCGTGATTTGGTACAAGTCGTCTGATTCGCAAGCCATTACTGCAGCGCGAATTTCTGCCACATCGGACGAAGACAGCGAATGCGTCCAATCGGCGCGTTCGAATAATTCGGCGTTTCGCCACGCGGCGGGATGCTCAATCGGTTGAGGCGGCCAGGGTAATTGTTGATGATCCATAGCCTGTTATGATCGTACGTTCGCTGTCGCAACGCAACGGGCGAAGGCACAGGCAAATCGTCGGATGTTTATATTAAGTTGACTCAAAGGAAACGCTCTGTTGGCAGAAACGAACCAAAACGGCTGGGCGGTGGAACTAGAAGACGTTTCGATTCACTATGTGAAGCAGCCAGTGCTGGAGACCTTGTCTTGGCGAATTCGGCAGGGCAACGTGGCTGTGGTCTTGGGGCCAAACGGTTGTGGCAAGTCGACACTCTTGCGAGCGGTCACGGCGTATGGACATTATTCGACCGGTACCATTCGCGTGTTGGGTGAAACGCTGGGCCAAGTGGACGTTCATTCGCTCCGCCGCCGAATCGGAGTAGTCGACCCGCAATTGCTGCCGCTGTTGGATAGCGGCATTACGGCGCGAGAATTAGTGGCGACTGGTTTTCGCGCAATCTTAACCACTTACTTCGCGCCACCCACATCCGACGAATTGGCGGCAGCCGATCAGATATTGGCCGAAGCCGGATTGGCTGACCGAACGAACCAGGTCTTTCAATCGATGTCGTCCGGACAGAAGACTCGAGTCTGGTTAGCTCGAGCTTTAGTGCATGCGCCCGATTTGCTGGTCCTGGACGAACCGACGGCGGACTTAGATCTGTTGGCTCGTGAACGACTGCTGGCCACCTTGCAAGCCATGGTCCAGCGACGTCGCGAATTATCCGTGTTGATGGTGACGCATCACTTGGAAGATATCCTGCCGATTACTTCGCAAGTGATGTTGTTGCGAGCTGGCCAAGTGGTCGCCGAGGGTTCGCCTGAGCGTGTTTTGACAAGCAATCTTATCACTCGGACTTTTGACTGTCCGGCTGAGGTTCGTCAGCATGATCAACGTTGGCATCTGCACGTGTCGCCGTCTCAGTGGAATCAGCTGATTTAGCGGCGGAAGTCGTCAGTTATCGCGTTTCCTGGAATGGGCGAGTAGACTGAGCACAGGCGATCATGAAGCGCAAGGCGATTAAGAGCGCAAATTGATTCAATAGTTTTACTCGCGGTTGGTTTGTGACTGCGATTGGTTCTTGGCATAGGTGGAGCTTCGTTGATGAGCAGGCAGTATCGAAAAAAGATGAATAGCATTCGAAGTATGGAGACGTTGGAGCATCGGTGCGTACTGGCGGCCCATCCCATTATCAACGAGTTTGTCGCGTCCAACGGCAGTGATTTCGTGGACGGAAATGGTGAAAGTTCGGATTGGATTGAAATCCTGAATGCCGGCGATGAAGCGGTCGATCTTTCTGCCTATCGCCTGACGGATGATCCGGCCAACTTAGGAAAATGGTCGTTTCCGACAAACACTATACTGGAACCGGGCGGCTATCTGGTGGTGTTTGCTTCGGGCAATGACGTTGTCGATCCAGCCGAGAACTTGCACACCAACTTTCGTTTGTCCGCCGATGGCGACTTCTTGGCGCTGTCTGATTCGAACTTGCAGATCGTTTCGCAGTTTGGTTCGGCCGAAGAAGATTATCCCAAGCAATTGCGAGACATCGCCTATGGTGTGGGCGAATCGGTGGTCGGTGCCGAATTGATTGCAGCCGGCGGTTCGGTGCAGTATTTGGTTCCCGACGCCCAAACTCCCAGCGATTGGAATCAACTGGGGTTGGCGGCTGATCCTGCATGGAAAATCGGTAATGGTCCCATCGGATTTGATGCGACGCCTGGGACTGTCGTCGATGGCGGCGTAGCCATTTTGCAACTCGATTTCAATGATGTCGAATCCAGCGAAACCGGTGACGCGGACACGGAAACCGGCTGGCAAGCGATGACGCTGGCCAATCCATCGTCCGAATACAATGGCTTGCAGGTCACGCTGTCCGGAATCGGCAATTCACCGCTGGATGATCGAGACCGCACATCGCCCACAGACGATCCGCCATCATTGACGTTGGATCAAATCTATGACGATTTCGTTTACGTGCGATCGCAAACGGATGGGCTTGGCTTGGAGGTCCTGGTGGAAGGGTTGACGCCTAACGTTACCTATGAAGTCACGCTCTGGTCTTATGACGTCGGTTCGATTTCTCAGCGAGTTTCCGATTGGTTTGAAGTCAGCGGCGATGCTCCGGTGGAAATGGAAGCCAACTACGTGTTCGACGGCAATGACATTCCCAGCTCGGACGTGGATCACACCATCAGCGCGCTGCTGACCGCATCTGACGCAGGTACGCTGCAGATTCAAGGCGTGCGAAACGGTGGCACATCGTTTGGTGTTTTTCTGAACGGTTTGCAAATTGTGGTGCCAAGTTCAGCAAGTGAAATTGCGACCGACATTGCGGCGGACATGAGCGAAGTGAATTCGTCCGTGTATGCCAGAATTCCGTTTCAAGTGCCGACCGAATTGAGCGTCACGGAATTGGATTTGGCCGTACAGTATGACGCCGGGTTCGTTGCGTATTTGAACGGCACCGAGGTCGCTCGGCGCAATGCTCCAGGTGACGCAAATTCGCCCTTGCCGTACAACGCAGCGGCCACTTCGGAGCGATCGCTAGACGCGAAATTGCAGATTGAATCCATTGACATTTCGTCATTTGCAAGTCTGCTGCAAGCGGGCGAGAATCTACTAGCGATTCATGGTCTCAACAGCAGCGCGAATGATACGGACTATGTTTTGGATGCGGCTCTATCGGCCGTGGAACGCAATTCCTCGGCCGTAGCCTACTTGGTTCCGCCGACACCCGGCGCGCCGAATTTGTCCGATATCTACGCCGGCATTGTGGGCGATACGACATTTTCTGCAGATCGAGGCTTCTATACGGAAGCGTTCAATTTAGAAGTGACTTCGTCCACGCCGGGCAGCACGTTGATCTATACCACGGACGGATCGATTCCTTCAGTTTCGAATGGTACGCAAGTCGTGGCCGATGCCAATGCCACGCCCAGAGCCGTGATTCCTATTTCGACAACGACGCATGTCCGAGTGATCGCGGTGAAGGACGGCTATTTGTCTTCCAACGTTGACACACAAACCTACATATTCCTAAATGATGTCATTCAGCAGACGATCACTCCGGGCCAACCGCCGCTGGAGTATCCCGCCACGTGGCAAGCAGCAAATTATTCGGGCGACTATGAAATGGATCCGGAAGTGGTTGCCCAGTGGGACGACAACAACGCAGAAAACGATGACTTTGGAATTCGCGAAGCATTGCAGTCCCTGCCGACGATGTCGATTGTGATGGAGCATGACGACTTGTGGGATTCGCGAACCGGCATTTACCCTAACGCTACGGCCACGGGAACTCGCTGGCGTCGCGCCGGTTCGATTGAATACTTTGATCCTGCCACGGGCGAAGAGTTCCAGGTCAACGCCGGGATTCAAATGCATGGTGGAGCGAGTCGTGATAATTTGCGGACCAAGAAACATTCGTTCCGAGTGGTCTTCAAGCAGGAATTTGACGGACCGTCCGAATTGAATTTTCCGCTGTTCAAGGATTCGCCCAACGCCAGTATTAATACCTTTGTGCTGAAGTCGTTCTTTACTGATGGCTTTCCCACTCGTACTCAAACCGGACGGTATTCGCCGCTGGATTCGCAGTATATGCGAGATACCTGGATGCGAGACGTGCGGTTGAATATGGGGAATCTTGACGCACACAGTGAATATGTGCATCTGTACATCAACGGTTTGTATTGGGGACTCTATAGTCCTACGGAACGTCCTGACGATGCATTTGCTGCCGAATACATGGGTGGTGAACGAGAAAACTATGACATTGTCAAAGATTTCAACGAACTGTATCGAGGATCCAAAACAGCGTGGAACGAGATGTTTTCCATTGCCAACGCGGGGTTGGAATCTGACGAGGCCTATCAGCGAATTCAAGGCAACAATCCGGATGGTTCGCCCAATGCCGATCTGCCCAATTACTTAGACGTCGACAATTTGATTGACTACATGATCCAACATTTGTCGGCCGGCCCAGAAGATTGGCCGCATCACAATTGGTATGCCATTCGTGATCGAGTGGGAGAAACAAAAGGCTTCCAGTTCTTCACCTGGGATCAGGAAATTGTGCTGGACGGACGTTACCGTGATCGTACGGAGATTCGCGACGCAGGTACTCCGGCTCAATTGTTTTTCCGGCTCCAAGCGAACGCCGAATTTCGACAACGATTTGCGGATCGAGTTCACTTGCATATGTTCAATGACGGTGCGTTAACCGTGGCCAACAAACAGGCCGCATGGATGCGTCGCGCTGATCAAATTGAAAAAGCCATCATCGCCGAATCCGCTCGCTGGGGTGACGCTCGCGAAGGCGAACGTCAACGTATCGACGGTGGGGAACCAATTGTCACCATTCCCGTCATGACAGTCGAGCTGTGGCGAGCAGAACGAGATGATGTGCGTGACGTGCAACTGCCCGAATATCATGTTCGATCATTGGCTTGGTTCCGAGCGGACGATCTGTATCCCGATATTGATGCTCCTACGTTCAATCAACGAGGCGGCGTGGTCGCAGACGGGTTTGCCTTAGAGCTCAGTGCGGCGGACGGCGAAATCTACTACACGCTGGATGGCTCGGATCCTCGGCAAATAGGCGGCGGAATATCTGCTTCTGCGAACCGCTATACCGGTCCCGTGGCGTTGTCCAGTGACGTAATTGTCAACGCACGAGCACTAGCGGGTGAAGAATGGTCGGCGATTGATGCGGCCGCATTTGAAGTTGGAAAAGCGACGCCGACTCCTCAGAATCTCGTGATTTCTGAAATCCACTTTGCACCCATGGCCAATCCCGATGCGGAGTTTATTGAGCTGTTCAATCCGTCCGACGTGGCGGTCAGTTTGACGGGAGTTCGCTTCAACCAGGGAATTGAATTTGATTTTGCGGCGGCCGACGTCAGAAGTATTGGTCCGAACGAACGCTTGGTGCTGGTGCTAAATCAAACGGCGTTCCAGCAAGTGCATGGCGAGGTTGCGGCGGTAGTCGGGCAATTCGAATCAGGGCGTTTGGATAACCAAGGCGAAGCGATTTCACTGGTTTGGAATGATCAATTGTTGCACCAGTTCGCATATTCCGGTGACTGGTATTCGCAAACGTCGCAGGGCTATTCGCTAGAAGCCGTGACGTTTGGCAATCAGTCGGAAGCGACCGCATGGCGTCCCAGTTTGGTGTTGGAAGGTTCGCCAGGTACTTCGTCTGATGTGCCGGGAGATTCTAATCGCGATGGACGGTTTGATTCGGCCGATTTGGTGGCGGTATTCCAAGCGGGCGAATATGAAGACGCCATAGCTGGGAATTCCGAATGGGCCGAAGGTGACTGGAACGGCGACGGAGATTTCAACACAGCCGATCTGGTCTTCGCTTTCCAAGCTGGTACGTACCAAGCAACTGCCGTGGCGAATGAGGAACATTCGATTTCGGTGAACGCCGGTCGGAACTTTTTGGTTGATGACGACATGATTCGAAAAGAGCTTCGTGTCCGCAAGTGGCTGCAGCAACTAGACGCCGTGTTCGAAAAACTGGACTTCGACGACCAAAACTAATCCATGAGGACTGGTGACAAGAAATCTTAGCCTGGACTTTGGTAATTCTAGTCAGTGAAAGGTACGTGACGATTGTAAAGTCGCTTGGCACACGCAATGATAGAGATTCGTAAATTCCTGGAGAGGAAATGGGCGGCCATAACTGGAGTGCTTTCTTGTGATTTCTGGAGGCTTGCCGCTTCGCATTTTTTCTTTGATTTTTGCATCCTAGATTGGAGGGAGTAGTGTAATGAAACGTTTCTTCTTGGCGATGGCGCTTTTGGCTTGCAGCGTCGGTGCGGTGAACGCACAGCCTTTGATGATTGACTTCAATTCGACCACGCAAGACGGTGGTCCTCATAATCAAGCCGGCTATCAAGCCTACGATGCGGGGCACGAAGTAGCAGCGGATTTTGTTACTCAGTCTTATTCTGCGTTCGGCACGACAGTAGGAGTAACACCTGCTTGGCCGAATACGACGGCAGCCACGGTACAGCAAATGATTGATCGCGCGGTTGGTAATGACGACCAATGGTTGGGTGATAAGCTTGATTTGGTGACCGACTGGATTGGCATCGACAGCCGAACGGCAAACGGCGGCAATGGTGATTGGGCTCGAGACGGAAGTTCGGACCCCACGTACATGACGCTATCCCTGAGCGGTCTACCGGCCGGTGATTACAATTGGTTGTCTTACCATCACGATACAGAAAACATTTGGAGCGATTTCCAAGCCGAAATCTCCGTGGATGGCGGAGCAACTTACGCGTCGTTAGGTGACAAGCAAATGACGTCATCTTCGACGGGTGGCAATCCGGCGGCAACCGTCCTTTACACCTCTGGCGATCCTGCGGCGCTGCCTTCGGCCTTGACCACCAGTTTCTCAGCAAATGGATCGGACGACGTAGTCTTGCGGTTCGCACCGTTTGCGGATGGAGTCGACCCCGTGGCGGTTCATAAGCAATTCTTTGCGATGAACGGTTTTGAAGTAACGCAAGTTCCTGAGCCATCCAGCGTCTGCATGTTGTTGGCCAGCTTAGCAGGCTTGGGGCTGTTGCGAAAGCGTCACTAATCTTTTCCATCGCCATAGCCCGTTACGTCTCTTGATGAATCAGAACGCTCTGCAACTTGCAGAGCGTTTTTTTATGTTTGGCGGGTTGCAAGACCGGTGTGCTTGGCGAGAATTCTTCGGCATGCTGAAAATCTTGTATTACGATGCGGATATCGTCGCCGTCGACAAACCAGCGGGCATGTTGAGCGTTCCCGGCAAGTATCTATTTGACTGCGCGGCCAAACAGCTGTCGTCCATCTTTTCTGAGATTCATATCGTCCATCGCTTGGATCAAGACACGTCCGGATTGCTACTGTTTGCGTTGCACAAGGATGCGCAACGAGCATTCAGTCATTTATTCCATCAAGGTCTGGTCGAAAAAGAATATGTAGCGCTGGTCCAAGGTAAGCTGCGCAGCGAAAATGGCCAGATTCGATTGCCGCTGCGTCGCGACATGTCAGTATCACTTCCGCCGAAGAATATTGTCGACTTTCTGTTTGGCAAACACGCGGCCACTCGCTGGCAAGTCGAATCCTATGACGCGTCGTCCGACCGAACTCGCCTGCGGCTGTTCCCCAAGACCGGTCGTTCGCATCAACTGCGAGTCCACTGTTTGTCGATTGGGCATCCTATTGTTGGAGACCCTATCTATAATCCTAATTCGCTGGAAACCCGCATGTTTCTGCACGCACGCCGGCTTCGTTTCACTCATCCGAGCACAAATGCTATCCTAGAGCTAACATCGCCGCCGGCGATTTGATTCGCGACGATTCGCTGCAAGTATGGATTTATTCGTTTCAGGAAGCATCATGCAAAACGGCTGCCACCTAAATCTGTTCGCATGGCTGTGCGCGTGGTTTGTTTGCGTCGGGACACGTGTCCAAGCAGCGGATTTGGGAACAATTGTCCAGCTGCGGGACCAACATTCGTACGCGGCAGCGGAATCCATGGCGTTGCGGATGTTTCGGGAAAGCACGACGACAGAATCGGACCGTATTCGCATTGCTGTCGAATTGCTGCGAACCTATTCCGCTCACGCGTTGGCCACGCCGCAGCAACAACGCAGCTTTGTCTGGAACGAAGCCAATCAATTTGTCATCGAATTCCAGCAATCGGGAATTCGTTCGCCATTGGCGGTCCTAGCACATATTCAAGCGGCGTTGACTCGTCTGGCACAGGCAGAAATTGATCGATTGGAAGCCGAGGTTACGGCTGCTTCGCCCAAACAATTAGACGCAATACGTGGACGTCTCAGGCAAGTCAGCGCCGATTTGGTCAAAACCGACGATCAAATCGGCAGCCTGATGCGGACCGCCGGCCGCAGCACCGGACTGACGGTGACACAGATGCAACGGCTTCGCGATAAAACGCGGTTGCATCTGGCAGATGCCAAGTTGCAGTTGGCGCAAACGTTTCCAGCGGAATCACCTGATCGAGTGCACGCGTTGAATGAAGCATTGCAGCTGTTTGAGGATCTGGCGGGCATTGTCAGTAATCCGCCCATCGCTGCGCAGGCCAACGTCAGCAAGATCACCTGCCATCGCCTGCTGGGGAATGAAGCGGAAACAATTTCGCTGGCGCAGAAATTGATAGAACAATCCCAAGACGACCAACAACTGCAGGCCCAAGCACTTTTGGAGCTGGCTAAACTGGCGATTGATTCTGACACGCAATTGCAAGCGGACGTCTTTCTGAATCAAATCGACAAGCTGAACGTGTCGAACCGCCAACTTCTGGCCGAAGTCATTTTGGTTTACATTGAATCCCGTCTAGCCGCGACAGCTGCTTCGTCCGTTGACGATGATGAAATCGAACGTCTAATGCAGCGCATGCAACCGCACGGGGCGTATTGGTTGCGTCGCGCCGAATTGTTAGTGGCACGCTATTCGAACCAGGGGGCGCCGAATGTGACCGCTACGACATTGAAAGCGGATCAAGCAGTTCGCCAAGGCGATTTAGTGATCGCTACCCAAATGTACGATCAAGCAGTGGCGGAATTGTCAAACGAGCAGCAGGATCAAGCGTTCGAGATTCGATTTCGCGCTGCTGCGGTCTTGCACCAACATCGTCAACACGTGTCTGCTGCCAAACGCTTCGCTTCGCTGGCGTACGATCTACCGAAAATGCCACGATCGTCCGTGGCTCATTACCTGGCAATCGTGAACTATGCAACATCGCTGGCTGAACTGTCGGATTTGAAGGAACGACAATCGGCGTTGGCGGCTTATGAAAAAATGCTGGTAGATCATGTGCAGCTGTGGCCTGATTCAGAACGAGTTGATGAAGTGCGGTTGTGGTTGGCCAAACTGCAATTGCAGACTCTGCGCCCAGCCGACGCGATGGCGATGGCACAACAGGTGAAACCGAATTCCGCTGTGTTTGCCGAGGCCCTGAGCATTTGGGATCAAGCGGCTCGCCAGCGTTGGCAGTTACAGCAAGCGTCCAGCCAGACCGAAGCGAATTCTGGCGCAAACGAAGCGCTGCGTTATTTGACGAAGCTTCGCGACGCAAATTTGTCCGAACCAAAACGATGGTTGATCGAATTGATCGTGTTAGACATCCGGACGACCATGTTGGATCAAGCGAATCGAGAGAACGAACGGCAACTGGAGGCGTTAGAGGCGGCGTTTCAAGCGAATCAAAAGGTAACGTTAGCCGAACGCAGTCGCGTGATTCGTTTGGTGTCAATGGTTCAGCGTCGCTATGCGGCCGACGCGATGAATGAATTTACAGCCACCAAGTGGACGCAATTCGAACTACTTGTGCGATTGGTTGAACAATTGGATAAGCAAGACGGACGCATGGATGCTTCGACGCAAGCGACCGCTCGATTTCAATTGACGGTGATCAACCAATTGAAGTCGAACTTCGCATCAACTGCCTTTGACGAAGCCACGCAAGCCAAACTGGTTCGCAGTGAAGCGACCGCGTTAGCCTTGGTGGACGACGTTCCGCGTGCGTTGGCGGTTTACCGAACGTGGCTGGAACAGAAACGGCAAGACGGCAAGGCTCAATGGGACTTTGGTGTTTGGTTGGACAAGATGGCGGATGCCACTAACCATCCGGAAGTCAAATTGGCGGCCGTAGAACACTGGCGGACATTGGGACGCAGCGTTCGCCCAAATTCGGAACGCTGGTATCAATGCAAACTGCAACAGGCGAGTGCGTTGGTTCGCAATAAGCAACTCGCCGAAGCTGGTGAAATGTTGCGGCTATTGGAAACGTTGCACCCCGATCTGGGTGGTAATACGACTCGAGCGGACTTTCGCCGCTTGATCCAACAGGTGAACTCGGCGAATGAATGAACGTGGCAAGGATCATCCAACCAGTGCTCCTTCCGGTGACGCAGTTGTGGCGTCTTGGTTCAGAAAGCGGTTCAGAGCGTACTGCAATAGGCGAACTTCGGTCTGAAGTTCTTCGACCGAAAATTCCCCCGCTTCCGATCGCTCGAACGCGGTTTCGCTGACTCGAATTTTCCGACCGAGTCCCACCGCTTCGTTCGAAAAGTGAAACGAGTGAATCGTGAGATCACCACTTTGCGACGTCGCGCTGACGGTCGATAGCGTCTGACACTGCTGGTGGACTGCGTACACAAGCCACAATGCAGCGTTTTCGGCCGAATCGGCATCGACAATTCGCTGTAGCGGACCGCTGCTGAGATAATACTTGGCCATGACAGGTCTCCTTGTGAAAAGGGTGTTCGCAGCACGTTCGAACCATCGTTGGCTCGGTATTTTATCTATCGCGAAGGACGCGACACGTTCGGTCGGCGTTGGCAAAGTGTGTCAATTTGGGGTGCCTGTGACGAATTCGCAGCTTGGAGAAGAGTAGTAGGGTTGTTCTTAAGTGCCACCCACGAATGGCACAGTCGTTTTAGTTTGATTTTCGGTCGGGGGTCGTTCTTTAAGGGTCGTTCTTAAGTGCCACCCACCAAAACTTGCAATCCAACAAAAACACGCCACAGAATATCTGTGGCGTGTGCTTGTTAGCATAGTTGCCGCACGGAAAACTCTTGAGCAATCAACGGCGTCGAATGACACCAAACGCTGCCAAGACACCACTCGCCAGCAATACGATGGAACTAGGTTCAGGTACGGCAGCAACGCCAGTTCGCGGACCAAGCTCAAAACCACCGTCGGTGAACGCGGTGACAAAATCGGAGCTGTCAAACTTTCCGTCTCCGTTCCAATCGCCTTCGTCCCATGTGGCGGCGACATCCTGTTCGAACTTGCCGGCTGTGAAAACCGCTACAAAGTCCGAGCTATTGAATTCGCCATCTAGATTCGAATCGCCAAACCAGGTGTTCTTTAGATTCACGATCCATTCGGTGCGATCTGTACCATTCACCATGCCGTCACCGGTCAGGTCGAAGGCGACGTCACCGGTCTGAGTCGCAGCGGTCAATGCATTCAGATCTGTCACGTCTAGGCTGCCGTTTCCATCGAAGTCACCGTTTGATCCGCCTGGAACGTACGGGCCGACAAACGTCAGATTGGCAAAAGCTTCAGTATCTCGCCAGTCCGAGTCCGGTTGTGCTCGGTAATAGCAGTGGGTATGTGAACGGCCGGTGGTTCCATCCCCAAAATTATCGTCATCGGATACGCACGCCGTCCATTTGACAACCGTAGAATCAGCAACGATTTGCTCCACATCCGCCGTCACCGTACCGTCAAAAGTACCATTGTCAAACATAGGCTCGAGCGAGACCGCGTATTCGACGATATAGTTGCCGTTGTCGCCAGTTTCACTGGCGACTGCGACGGCATAGGAACCAAACCCATCGGAATAGAGGTCTTCAATGAATTGGCTCATGTTTCCGCCGTTCCCTTCGAACACTCCTTCAAATCGACTCGCGCCAAATTTGCCAAAGATCTCGGCGTTATCCCACCATTGAAACGTCTCAAGCTCCGCACTTCCTTCCAGGTCGTCTCCGTCCATAAAGAATTCTACTTGATCTTGCTCCCAAGCGTTTCCGGGGACAGCTTCCATCGCAATGTCGTCAGTGACTTCGAACAAAAAATAAGCAGTCCAAGGTTCAACCCACATGGTGCGAAACTGAAAGCTCAAATCTTCCGGCCCCCGTAAGGATCATCTGGGAAAGCGGTTCCGATATCGCCTTCTGGACGAACGACAATCGCCGGCCCCGCAGCGTCCCATTCGCCAGGCGTCACAATGCCATCTATTTCCGGCGACGACTCCGTCAAATAACTTCGAACAATTGATAGGTCCTGACTATACGCCGAACCTGCCATCAGCACTCCGACGCCAACGGTAAGACCCAAGATGCATTTACGAAGCATACATAGCTCCCTCAAAACAGAGTTCTAATCATTTGGCGCAGGATACACGATTCGCCTGTTGTCTGTTTCCCTGCCTACACCAATTAGAAGATCCCGCGCCTCAGTGTTGGCGATAGGAGAATAGCAAGTTTGAGATGTCCGGGTCAACTAAATGCAAGGAATGTAAACACTTATTGTCACCAGGCGCAGCCTCCCCCCCGCCTAGAGGAAGAATGACAGTAAGCGAAACAGGCGGGCGTTTCCGGTGGGTACGAACCTTTCTGGTTGGTACCACCCATCGAACTTTTTGTTTGCCCAGCCTTTCCGTTCTTAAGCGTTCTTAAGTGCCACCCACCAAAACTTGCAAATCACCGCCACTGCAGGGCCAAAATAGGTCAGAAATCGGGCTAGCCGGACTGGTTTGGCGTATTAATACGAAAACACGCCACAGCAGTTTGAGGTATTTGTGTCAATCTAGAAGGCTTCCGGTCTGTCGTTTTCAAGCGATCCAGCCACTTATTTGATAACTTCCTTGAACTGGCATACACGTATATGAAACGCACTGGTTCGCGGAACGAAATACGGGCTATGTGCGCGCGGTGGGACCCTACGCGCTAAGAAAGTGCTTTGTTAACATTCATAAATTGTTGTTTGGAAAAGGCTTAACAAAAGGCAGGTTGGCACTTGGCTACAATTTATTCTTCTCCGCCGCAGTTGAAGGATGCCAAAGGAACGTACGCATTTGTAAGTTTAGGCTGTCCAAAAAACTTGGTGGATAGCGAACGAATGTTGGGTTTGCTGCAGCTAGACGGCTACCGGCTGGTTTCTGATCCCGACGGCGCGGACTTTGTCATCGTGAATACGTGCGGATTCATCGAACAAGCTCGAGCAGAATCGTTTGCAGCGATTCATGAGATGCTGGACTTAAAACGCTCGGGGCGAACCAAAGGTGTGATCGTTTCCGGTTGTCTGGCCGAACGCCAAAAGGAGGATCTCCTAACGGACTGCCCTGAAATAGACCAACTAGTGGGGGTTTTCGGGCGCGAAGAGATTACCAAGGTTGCTGACCGCTTGTTGGGGGATTTGGTCGAACAGCGTACCGTCTTCAACCCAGCTCCGATTCGCGCGTTGCCCGACACGGATCGACTGCGCATTACGCCCAAGCACTTCGCCTATCTCAAAATTTCCGAAGGCTGTGATCGGCTTTGTACGTTTTGTGCCATTCCTAAGATGCGAGGCAAGCATGCCACCAAGCCCATGGAGAACGTACTGCAGGAAGCTCGGCAACTGGCCGATGATGGCGTACGAGAATTGATTGTGGTGGCTCAGGATACCACGTATTACGGAATGGATTTGTACGGTGAACCTAGGCTGACGGAACTGCTTACTGAACTGGATCAAGTCGACGGTTTGGATTGGATTCGGCTGATGTACTTTTATCCCATGTACATTGACGAACGCTTAGCGGACACCATTGCCAATAGCCAGCGGATCGTGCCGTACATCGATATTCCGTTGCAGCACGCGGATGATACGATGCTGAAACGGATGGCTCGTCGAGTAAACCGAGATGACACAGAAAAGCTATTGGAACTGCTACGGAGCCGCATTCCCAATTTGGTATTGCGAACCACGTTCATTACCGGTTTTCCTGGCGAAACCGACCAGCAATTTCGTTCACTGGAAACGTTTGTGGAAAAGCATTGTTTTGAGCGAATGGGCGTGTTTACTTATTCCACCGAACCAGACACGCCGGCCGCGCAGCTGCCCGATGCCGTGCCGGCGGAAGTGATGGAAGCGCGTCGAGAAGCATTGATGCAATTACAGCAGCAGATTGCTTTTGATTGGAATCAGCGGAAGGTGGGGCAGCAGCTGGACGTACTGATCGATTCGCCCGTTCCTGGTGAAGCCAACGCGTGGATCGGACGGAGCTATGCCGATGCACCCGACGTCGATGGATTGGTGTTTGTGACAGGCGAAGGTTTGAAGCCAGGCGATTTGGTTCGGACGGAAGTGGTAGCGTATCGAGATTACGACTTGATTGCGGTCGCCACCTAGTTGGAACGACTGCGATTGTTGTCTGTCCGACGGGAAAGAATGGAAGGCGATTCGAATGGCAGAACAGTCGGCAAGGACAACGTCCGGCGGCATGAATTTGCCGAATCAGATCACGGTCGCTCGGTTGATCGTGTCGGTCATCATGTTCGTCACCATACCGCTGGGCTGGTATTGGATTAGCCTAATATTGTTTGTGCTGGCCGCGGGGACTGATTGGTTAGATGGCTACATTGCCAGAAAATACAATCTGGTGACTCAACTGGGCCGAATACTGGATCCGTTTGCTGACAAATTGCTGATTTGCGGCGTGTTTATTTTTTTAGCGGCCGAAGCGAATTCAGGCATCGCCGCTTGGATGGCCGTCATCGTGGTTGCTCGCGAATTATTGATCACGGCCATTCGCAGCTTTTTGGAGACGCACGGCGCGGATTTTTCGGCCAACATGGCGGGGAAGCTGAAAATGGTTTTCCAGTGTGCTGCGGTGGTGGCCAGCTTTCTGCTGTTAGCCATGTCAGACGCTCCCACTTGGCTACCGATGGTCGTCACAGCATTGGCTTGGCTGGCGGTTCTGTCGACGGTTTATTCGGGTGCCGGTTATGTCTTCAAAGCGATCGGATTATTGAAAACGTTGTAGCTGGATTCGATGGTTGTGGCGATTGTCATTCGCCGTGCTGTTGGTCCGACTGGAATTGATTGGCTGCCGCATGAAGGCTGTGTTGTCACTGCTGATGAGTGTCGTGACGTTCGCGATCTTGGCGACTTCGTTGATGGCGTGGGTACACGCCTTTAAACGGCTTATGGCCGGTCAACCGATAATCGAAGATGAACGAACCGGAGTTGTGCCGTGGAATTGGTTCATGTTATTGGTGGTCGCACTGACGTTTTTGGTGGTGATTGGTGGCTGTCAGTTGGTGACCATGTTGCTATTGGGATTGGATCCAGGTGAATTCGATCCCAAATCCGCCACCCCGTTTCAGCACTTTGCGGTCATCATGGCGTTTAGTACGGGCATGCTCATTAGTACCGCGATTGGATACGGATTGGTTTGGTCAATGACGCGTTGTCCATTCGCGTCGCTGGGGCTGTCACTTAGTAAAATTCGCGTCGATGCCAGAATCGCATTAGTGGCATTCGCCATGTTGATTGTGCCGACGTTGTTGTGTCAATTGGCGTTGGTGCAAATGCTGCCCGCATCGCCGGAACATCCGTTCGTAAAGATTGTTAAGGATTCGCAAAACGGAATTTTGCTGTGGTGCATCGCGTTTGCCGCGATCGTGGCCGCGCCGATGAGTGAAGAATTTTTGTTCCGAGTCATGTTGCAGGGGTGGCTCGAGCGAATTCTGGTACCGCCATCGTTTGCCGCAACAATACCAACCGGTGACGTTGCGGATATTCAGGCTTTGAAAACGAGCGAATCGTCTGCCACTTTGAACGGCGTTTCGGCCGAACCACTTCCACCGCCAGACCAGGGCAATCCTTTTCTTTCTCCACACGATTCGGCGATGCCGCACGCAAGCCTCGAATCGGCTATTACGAACATGAGCACAGGGCAGCGTCAGTATCGAGGCGTCGTCAATTGGCTGCCCATTTTGATTAGTTCCACGCTTTTCGCAATGGCTCATTTGGGACAAGGGCCGCCACCGATTCCGCTGTTCATATTGGCGGTTGGTTTGGGATATCTCTATCGGCAGACTCGGCGAATTTGGCCCAGTTTGATTGTCCACGCGTTGGTGAATTCGCTGGCAGTCGCGCAGTTGGTTTTGATGTCTGCGGGGGTTCTAGAATCGTAAACGGTATCGCCCATTCGCAAGAAAACAGGCTATACTGACGGGCCTTTGAATTGACGCAGTGATATTCTTCGGGAAAAGGAGCTTTCAGAAAATGGCTATTGGCTTTGGAATTGTGGGATGCGGAATGATTGCCAAATTTCATGCGAAGGCCATCCGCGACATTTCCGGTGCGAAGTTGATCGGATGCCAAAGTCGCAGTCTTTCCAAGGCTCAGAGCTTTGCCGACGAGTTTGGTGCAACGGCGTACGAATCACTGGATGACATGCTGGCCAACAAAGACATTGATGTTGTCACGGTCTGCACGCCTAGCGGCGCTCACCTGGAGCCGGCCATTGCCGCGGCGGAAGCTGGCAAGCACGTCATCATTGAAAAGCCTTTGGAAATCACGCTCAAGCGTTGCGACCAAATCATTGCCGCCTGCGAAAAAAACAACGTCTTATTGGCCACCATTTTTCCGTCTCGTTTCCATAAATCGGCTCAACTCATGAAAAAGGCGGTAGACGCAGGTCGCTTTGGGCGACTGACAATGGGTGATGCCTACGTCAAATGGTATCGGACGCAGGAATATTATGACAGCGGTGCGTGGCG
Organism: Planctomycetales bacterium; assembly: GCA_020426955.1. Taxonomy (GTDB): domain Bacteria; phylum Planctomycetota; class Planctomycetia; order Pirellulales; family Pirellulaceae; genus JAGQOZ01. The sequence goes on along the minus strand of JAGQOZ010000036.1, from coordinate 2,866 downwards.
AGGAACTTGGAAGCTAGACGGTGGCGGAGCGCTCATGAATCAGGCCATTCATAGTGTTGATTTGTTAGCGTGGCTGATGGGACCGGCGGAATCGATTACCGCACATACGACCACCTTGGCCCACGAACGCATTGCCGTAGAAGACGTTGCCGTTGCGACCATTCGATTCGAAAACGGCGCGCTCGGAGTCATTGAAGCCAGCACTGCCGCCTATCCTGGTTATTTGAAGCGAATCGAATTGCACGGCACAGATGGTTCGGCCGTCTTGGAAGAAGAAGACATCACCAAGTGGGATTTTCGGAAGGTTCGCAAAAGCGACGAAGCACTGAAGGCAGAAATGGCCGGGAAGACCGAAACGGGCGGCGGAGCAGCAGACCCAGCGGCCATCGGTCATCACGGACATTTGGCTCAGTTCAAAGACTTTGTCAACGCGGTCAAGAAGGGGACAAGGCCAGCCATTGATGGCAAAGAGGGCCGCAAGGCAGTGGAAATCATTTTGGCCATTTACAAAGCGGCGGAATCGGGCAAAACGGTTTCCTTGCCGCTACCTGCGGATCCCACGCTGAAGGCCAGAAAGAAAGGTTAATCAATCATGGGCGCGTCCAAGGGAGTGGAACGCACAGTTCGGCAAGATGTGGTGGATCGGCTGGTCTATGTGACGTTGCGTCTATTCTTATGCATGTTGCAGGCGTTGCCGCTGAGCTTTTGTGTGGCGTTTCGCAAACCATTGGCTTGGCTTGTGTACGATGCCCTTAAGATTCGCCGCAAGACAATTGACGAAAATCTGGCTTTCGCTTTTCCCAAACTAAATCAAACGCAACGGCAAGTGATCGCTCGAGCCATGTGGCGACACCTGTTTCTGATGGTTGTTGAAGCTGCACACGTTCCTCGCAAAATACACGACACGAATTGGCGAGACTACGTGCGGATTTCCGATGAAGATTGTTACCACAACGTGGCCATGATGCTGGATGATCGATCGTGCATTATGGTTTCCGGGCATTACGGGAATTTTGAAGTAGGCGGAGTGGTTTCGGGGCTGTTGGGGTTTCCTACCTATACGGTGGCTCGGCCGCTGGACAACCGTTATTTGCACGAGTTTGTGAATGCCTTTCGAGGAGCGACAGGCCAGTTTATCTTGCCTAAAAAAGGGAGTGCGTCGCAGATTGACGCCGTCTTGCGTGCCGGCGGCACGATTGTGCTTTTGGGTGATCAGGCAGCCGGTCCCAAAGGGTGCTGGGTCGATTTCTTTGGGCGTCCTGCCTCGTGTCACAAAGCCGTGGCTTTGTTTTCGCTGGTCAATCGAGCTCCGATGATGTTAGTTTATGCCGAACGGTCGGGCGAACCGATGCAGTTTAAGATGGGCGTACGTTCGATTTTTGATCCGAATTCGCAAGCCATGGGAGTCAAAGAGCTAACGCAGTGGTATAGTAATGAGCTTGAGGCTGTTGTGCGGTGGCATCCCGAACAGTATTGGTGGCTGCACCGACGCTGGAAGGCCAAGCCGGTTCGCAAAGGGGGGCGACGGATGGATCCCAGTCAAGATCGCGCCGAACCGCATGCCCACGGCAAATCAGCCGAAACAACTGTGCTGAATCAGCTCGAACCCCATCGTCCATCTCAGGCTAATCAAGCTCCAGACCAACATCCATCGAAATGAGCGAATCGCATTTTGTCACTCTAATCCAGGATCTTCCTTCGGGGGCGGCTCGGGAGTTTGTAGTCGCTGGCCGAATTATCGCTGTCTTCTGTGTGGATGGCCAAGTCTACGCATTGGATGGTGTCTGTCCGCATCAAGGCGGACCGTTGGGCAAAGGAGAATTAAACGGGTGCATTGTGACGTGCCCCTGGCACCAATGGCAGTTTGATGTGCGAACAGGCGAAAGTCAGTTTACTGCGGCCGTCTGTCATGAAACGATTCCAGTTGTTCAAGATGGTGATCGGATTTCCGTGGTGTTGGACAGTTCGAATGGTGGCGAGGCATCCAGGTGATTACGTTTCGATCATTTCGCAATAGCGATCCACCCGAACTGGCCGAACTGTGGCGGTCGCAACGTCCGTCGCACGGTTTGCTGCAACCAATGTCCACTTCGATGCTGGAACGATGCGTTTACGCTAAACCGTACTTTGACCAAAAAGGCCTTATCGTAGCCGAACGGCACGGACAGGTTGTTGGATTTGTGCACGCGGGATTTGGGCCCCATGCCGACCAGCAAAAGCTGGGTAGAGATTGCGGCGTCATCTGCCTAATGATGACGCAGGATACGGAAGACGCTCGAGACATCCGTATTGAAATGCTGCAGCATGCGGAACGCTACTTGATGGAGCAAGGAGTTAGAACCATTCAGGCAGGCTGCTTGGAAAACCTGAGCCCGTTTTACTTGGGAATTTATGGCGGTTGCCAAATGCCTGGACTGCTGTTGGCGTATCCGGAAACGATCGAGGTGTTTCGCGAACATGGATATCAGGAATCGGCGGCTCGAGTCTTACGGCAGCGGTTTCTAGATGGGTTTCGCCCGCCCGTAGATCGCTTTCAGTTATTGGCGCGACGTCGATTCGAAATTTCGCCGTCGATTGTCACCAAGTCTGATAGCTGGTGGGATGCGTGTATGTACGGGCATTTGGATCGAGTTCGTTTCGAACTGTTTGACCGAAATACCGGTTTGCCTTGTGGTCGAGCGACCTATTGGGATATGGGGCCGCTGCCTGGTGGTCCTGGAATTGCCGCCATGGGATTGAGCGAATTGCACGTCGATGCGGCGACACAGGTTCCCGGAGCTCACGAATTTCTGCTGGCCTCGTCCTTATATCATCTAAGCGAATCAGGTGTGACACTGGTGCAAGTGATGGGAACGCAAGAAACGAC
>JAGQOZ010000368.1 GCA_020426955.1 Planctomycetales bacterium | reverse complement strand
CGCCCACTTATCAGGTTCCGTCGGTGCCGTCATCCTCAGTGAATTTTAAGTGGCTGGCACAAACCTAGCCCTTTGCTATTCTGTGTCACCAATTTCCGAATAGCTCTTGCGGTCGTAGACAAAATTTTTGCGTGCACATGGGTTGGCCGACTCGCCCTGGTCAAAAGTCATACTGACCAATCGTCCAGCGATGATAAATGACCTCGGTAATGTATTGACCGATTTCTATGTGATTTCGAGTTAACGTTTGACCGATGACTTCCCAAGGCTGAGGAATGGAACGGCGAGCGTCTGCGTCTATTTTTTGTTCGAACGAGATCGCCCATTTCGCAGCGCGATCCGGATTGGCCAGTGCCAGCGCCACCAGAGTCGCGCGGTAGTCAGAGAATCGCTTCGGCATATCAGGTTTGGCGACTTGATGCTCCCAATGTTCAAAAATGGGATGCGAAACTTGCCGCACAATCTCTTCCGGAACGTTGTACATTGCCAACAGGATTGCCAGTTTCGCTTGCCGGTCAATTTCTCTGGTAGCCCGTTCATCAGGTGACGGGAATCCGCTATCGGGACCGGAATAGAATTCGACCGTTCGCCAAAAATAATCCGTCAGGTGATTCGGGTCGACTTGTTCCGCATATTGCAGCAACGTCAACGCCGCACCAAAGATATCGTTGGACCTATAGGAGTTCTTGGTCGCCAACGCATCATACGCTTGCGACAGGAGTTCCTTTGCCTTATCCGGTTCACTGTCCATAACCGCCATGGCCATCGCGCCGTAGGCGCGTCCTGGTTCTGCCGGTCGACTACGCTGGGGGATGGTATCTAGCAAACTGATCGCTCGAGGCAAATCGACTTTGGCCATCCGATAAGCAACTCGCACCGCTGGCGCATCAAGATAATGCCCTTGTTCTGTTTGGCGAACCACTTGTTCCGCTTGTTCTGGTCGAATGTCAGCCAAGCGATGGGCGATATTCTGGTAACACCGAAACTTGCTTTGTTCGGAAAGCTCGTTTGCCAGTTTCATCGCTTGTTCGAAATCGAATCTCGCAAGTTCCGTGGCAAAACAACCGAGTGCATACTGGGCCGAGCTGTCCGACGCTAGAGATTTGGCAAGATCGGTTTGTCCGCGAACGATTTTTTCTGCCTGAGCATGATCGCCTTTCTGATGGAACCCGTGGACGATTTTACAAACCGCGATCAACCGGCTATCGAGGCTTTGAATCAAATCCGATTCCGCCAATGATGTCGACAACACGGATCGCCAAACCGATTCCTCTGTCGCCGCTTCGGCAATGGCAACTCGTGCCAGGCACCTGCGATAGGGATTTTCAATATTGGCAGATTCGGCCAGCGCTTCGTCGAATTCGCCCAACTCTGTCAATAATTCTGTGCGATTTGTTGCCGACTGAACTTGCTCAAGCCCGGCCACTGCTTCATCGCGTCCGATTCGCAAAAGCATGTGGTTGATTTCGCGTTCAAAGTAACCAGAAGCACTTCGCGTCTTCTTTAGTTCACTCAGCATCCATTTGGCAGCGGCAAATCGTTCGGCTTCATTCCCGGTGCGAACAACAATTTGGTCGTCAATTGGAATCGCTTCATCGGTCGCATACAGCGTCACTTGAATCTGTTGATCTTTGATCAGAAACGCACCGCTGTTTCGGAAGCCATCTTTCTTGATCAGCGCCACGGCGGCGTGTGGATGCAAACCTTCCAAGGCAAAACGCCCGGCTCCATCGGTTTCAGAACGCACACGCCCTGTTCCGCGGTTTGAATTTTGCTCCGCCGAAAACGCTGACACCACCGCACCGGCTACAGGTTTGCCTTGCGAATCAACAACCGTACCGCTGGCGTGACGCGTTGGAACAAGCTGGAGTTCACCGAAGTCTAGATCGCCCTCTTCAGAAGAACGAAATTCCGTTTCCAAGCTGCGGTATCCTGGAACTTCTGCGACCAGCGAATAACGTCCAGAACGAGGAAGCGAAGTGGGACTAACGAATTCGCCTGACTCTTGCGCATCGAAATATTCGCGCCCCAAGAACGACACGCGGCGTTGTCCATACGAATGTCGTTGCCCTGGCACGGTCAAGCTTGTCGAGATGCGTAGTTTGGCGTCGCGGACTGCTTGGCCATCGAGGCCTCGCAATGCGCCTACCACTCGTAACATCTGCGTTTCATCGATCGTTAGTTCCAGCGATTTCGATTGATCGGTATGAACGGATTTGGCCTCGGACGCCATGGTTTCGGACTGCGCCGTAACAACCACATCGACGTCCTTTAACACATGTTTCAATTCGAACTCACCTTCTGCATCGGCTTTAGTTCCGACCGACTTGTAGGTTATCAAGCCCGTATCGTCCGTTGCGATCCAAGCTGCGTTGAGTTCAACGCCGGCCGCAGATTTTCCCTGCGAATCGACTACTTTGCCTGTCAAAGTAACCGCGTGTTGGACAACGATGTCATTCAAACTTGGCTCCAGGTCGGTGGGAGTAATACTGACGCCATTTGAGAAGGGCATTGCGTATGTGTTCGGGACTGCGGTAACTTGGATGTAGGTCGGAGTTCGCGGGTTGGCTAGCGCCGTATAACGTCCTTCATCGTCGGTCACGTAGGTCCGAACGCGGTCAGTCAATTCGACTCCAGGTACCGGTTTGTCATCACCATCGATCACTCGGCCCACCACAGAAATACCTGGTTCGAGTGAAATCTCCAGGTTGGTCTGGCTGCCGGCTTTCAGAACAACATCATTTAGCCGGGAATGGTCCTCAAAAGAAGTGTCATCGGGACTTGCCTGGAGACTGAACCACGCTTTCCCCGCCAAGATATTTGCTTCGGCCACACCGTCTTGATTTGTTTCCAAAACGCCCTGACTAGCGTTGAAGTAGGCCATCACAGTTGCTTCCACCTGGCGACTTGCTTCGACTTGGGATGAGTACCGAATTTTTCGACCACTGATGGGTGATTGGTCTTGCGCTTTCAACTGAATCCGAACTTTGCTAATCGGCTGCAGTTTCAGTTGACGGTCATCATCTTCTGGTTGCTGTGCGGTCACCCATCCAACTTGGTCGCCCCAGTTTTCTGTTTTCACCATAAACGCCATAAAATTACCTGAAGCCAAGAAATCAAAGTCGACCATGCCGTTGGCATCGGTCGAACGCAAGAGACATGGCAAACCATCGGCATGCGTGGTGTGTAGATGATACTCGCCCGCCGCAAACGACTTGTAAATGGCCATCACAGCTACGGGCACCTGGCGAACGGGGTCACCATCCGGCGAGACTAACTGGAAACGCAATGGTTGGCTTCGCTTTGGCAGCTGGATCTCTAGGTTCTGCGCCACGGGCAAGGTCTTGCGTTCGCCCCACGACGCAGTTGCACCCGCGGGGCTGACTTCTGCCGATCCCACTCCATAGCCTTCCTTCCACGCAACCACACGAGATCGCTGGAAATACATCATCGGCCGAGTAACTCGCAAAGCAAATTCGCCTTTGGCGTCGGTACGAGTGTAAAGCTGTTCCACGTCTTCAAGGTAGTCGGCGTAGGGCAAAAACGTCACATCCGCATTCGCCACCGCATTGCCGATTTCGTCAATCACTTTGCCGGTGACATTCGGCAATTCTTCCGCCACGAGCCGAGTGGAAACAAGGCCGCACAGCGACATGCAAACCAGTACGTTGGAGATTGATTTCATTTTGTGTTTCTCGCTTTCACTTCCACTTTGTTTTCCGCCTGAAACCGTCCGCCCAGTGGTCCTGAGTCAAACTCAGCGATTACGTTTAACGTTCCCGATGGCTGTTCTTGAGGCACTCGAACCGAGGCCGAACAGAATGTGCCTCAAGAAAAACCAGTTTGTGTGCTGCCGATCGTTTGCCCAGCGTCCATGAGCTCGATTTTGCATTTTTGGTGCGAACGATACTGATCAAAACTGCCGATCTGGCGCCCTTTCGAACACAAGTTGATCAACAATCCGCTTTCGGTAAACAACGCTGGATCGAAATCAATCGAATCATCGGGCTGGATCACTTGCTGACGTTGCCCGAGTTCGAATCGCAACTTCCCAACTGCTTCCAGCGTTGTCTGAACGTTTGCCGAGACGGTTTGCCAGTCTTCATCCGTTGGGTTCTCCGCTCGTGAAAAAACATAGTGCCAAAGATCTCGCTCGCCCACATCCACGGTCAGTGTCATGCCACCCAAGACATATTTACCCACCGGCACTTCGATCGCGGTGTGTGCTGAGCGAACAGCATACGCGGAACCATCATTGGCAAGGATAAACGCTTCCAGAGTCTGCAGTTTCGCGCCGGTCGCAAGTCCGGATACCGAGACGTCTAGCAGGCCAGTTCCGGAAATCTCAGCGAGCGAAAACCGCTTTCCCAAGCGGTCGGCTTTCAAGCCAAACCGGCGTCCCGCAATTTTCAGTATGGGCAATTGGAGAAACTGTTCAGTCACCAAATCCCAATCGCCATTTTGATCCCAATCGATTTGAGCTCGATCCAAGGCGTCACCAAACAGTCCGTTGGCATCGCCATCAATACGTCGAACGGCCAGCCTTCCGTCTCCTCGAAAATTCGGCACACTGCCTTCAATGCAACCGACCGTCGCCACACTTAGTCGCGAACCGCTCAGCCCGAGCTTCAATTCGACAATTCGATCCTCTTGCTGCACCTGATCTTCACGAATCAACTCGGCTGCCATCCGCGTTCGTCGCGAACGGCCCATTCCGTCCAGCTTTTCGTCCTGTCGTAACACACGGTCACGATCCATATCGGCGTAGAAGTCGAACTGGACAGGGTCCGCGGCAATTTGATCCAATACGACCACAATACGCCTTGAATTTTCGCTGCCGTAACGCAGCTGAGCATACCATTGTGTGTCGCCGGAAAACTTCGCTTCGATTTCAAACTCTGGCGGAACTTGCGGCTCCAGATCCATGCTGCGAGCCGCCGGGCGAATGTCGCTGGACGTCGTATACCGCCACGCCTCATCCGGTTCGGAAGCGAACAATTGCGAAACAAGAGTCATCCAGAAACAGATGCCAAGAACGGTATAAGTCGACTGACGAAAAACCCGCATGCACGCCCCCATCTTCTTCCTTAACGCTTGGCAACGAAACAAAAAAACGCTTCTGTTTCGCTCCAGCATCTAACGTTGCCTTACCCAGTAATCTGCCAGGATTTTGGCAGCCAAAAGAACAAAGCTCATTTGTTGTATCGCCAGTGGACGCGAAAAGCAAATACAAATGCGAAATATGTTATTACCGTCATGGAAAAGATGATTGTCCGCAGCATTGCGCATCTCCCTTCGTGGACATGGGCAAGTAAAACGAAGCCATGCCAGCGGTTATAGCAAACCGCGTTTGTAGCGAGCAAATACTCTTGGCCGACGCGTACAAGAGGACGGCTCGGAGGCTTGTTTTTGCCTTGCAAATGGAGGACAGACGGTGGGGCGGCAACGCGAAAGAATGGTGGCGCCATCCCGATTGTTGTCCCGAACCGATTTTCCGCTGTCAAACAAATTGGTTACAATGCGCTGATGCGAAAACGCGATCGCTGAAAGGGAGCCGATGAGCATTTCCAGCAAACTAACCGGTGCCGACTTTGATTCGATGGTGGATCGAGGTGCGTTTGACGTGATTGGGCCTCGCAAAGTGGAATTGATCGAAGGGGAGCTACGATTCATGAATCCGGCCGGACCAATCCACGACGACTTTATTATGTTTCTAACTCGCTGGTCCACTGACAACACAACCGCCACCGACGCGGTTATTTGTGTTCAATGTGGATTTGTCTGCGATGACGATCGTCCCGAACCTGATATCGTGTGGCTCAAGCCTAAGCGCTATGGCCGAGTTCGCCCGACGGCTGCCGACGTACTGCTATTGATCGAAGTTTCTGACAGCAGCTTGGAAGCGGATCTTCGCGAAAAGGCAGATATCTACGCTCGCAGCGGCGTGGCAGAATATTGGGTGGTCGACATTCCTGCTTCGCGAATTCACGTCATGTCTCAAAGTGATGGCCAACACTATCGCAACATCCAAATCGTCGTGCCTCCACATCCGCTCGCACCCCAATGCCGCCCAGCAGCTCATCTGAATACGGCAGAGTTGTTTGAAGTGACCAAACCGTAGAGCCGCAAAGCAACTCTGAAATTTGCATAGGTCGTCTGCATCATCAAAACGAAGCGATTTTCCATTGCCGGTCACTTCAATTACAATAGGCAGACGCGAAAACGCGTTCGCTGAAAGGGAGCCGATGAGCATTTCCAGTAAACTAACCGGTGCCGACTTCGATTCGATGGTG
>JAGQOZ010000367.1 GCA_020426955.1 Planctomycetales bacterium | reverse complement strand
CCTGCCGCCAAGCGAGTCGTACGGTAAATGTGTGGCCCTATTCGAGATTATGGTTTCGCTCGGTTTGGGCGCGAACCGGTTGCGTCGCAAGTGATGTCGCGCACCGCAAGACAACTCGATTCGAAGAATTCGAATCAAACGGCTAGGGCGTAATGGCTTTCAGCATGTTGCGCACGGGCTGGCCTGGCACATAGTACTTGGTTCGCGCCATGATGGGACGACCGGTTGGTGCCGCAGACGGAAGAACGGGCAAAGGAGCCGGTGCGACGGCTGGCGGAAGCATCGGAGCGGCTGAGACCGGTGCGTAGTACGCAGTGACGGTTTGCGTTGACGGAGCCACCGGAACCACCGGCTGGTACACCACGGTGGGCGGCGCCACCGGAACTCGGAACGCCATCACTTGCGGTGCCGGTACTACATAAGCCGGCGGTGCCACGGCGTAACTTCCGTTCCCAACCGCGTTAGGAACCGGAGCACGCATGGTCTGCTGCTGTGGTTGGGCTTGTACCATGGGAACGGGATCGGATGTAAATCTGGCAACTCCCGGGTAGTTTGTCGGCTCAGGCGATGTAGGTTGAATTCGAGGAATATCGGACGGTGAAAGAATACTCGGCAAATTATCCTGAGCCGTCACCGTGCTGGTTACCAAAAACAAACCAACCATCGCAACGAAGCGATGAAACGAGAAAAAGCAAGACATGTGAGTGGCTCCGTGGAAGTACAAGCAAAAGCAAAAGGCGTCTCGACAGAAAATTCTGTGCTTTAGACGGATTCTACTTTGCAGGAATTGTTCGGAACAGTGGCAAACATCGGCCATTGCGATTGGAAAGTGACGGATGCAGCGGTTTTATGGCGCCGTGGAGTATCAGGAGTAATGGGAATTGGTTAGGGAAAACCGCGATTTGCGCCAAAGTGTCCTATCGTTTGAAGAGTGTTTTTGTTTCTCAAACCTTGACGAGCCAAGTGTCATGTCATTCATTACCGACGCCAATGTGGGCAAGCACGTACGCCTTTTAAAGGGCCTTCGCGTGCCCTTATTCATCATTCTTGCGGTATGCGGAGCGTTCTTGGTTCAAGATTCCATGGCCAACGTCCAGCAGTATCAAGCGATTGTCGCGGCCAAGGCAGCGGAAGCCAAGAAAATTGCCGAGGAAAAGACACGCCAAGCCAAAGAACAAGCAGCCATAAAGTTGGCTGAGGCCAAGAAGAAGCAGCAGGAAGAGGCTCTGGCGAACAACAGTGCTGATTCCAGCGACGCTGCACAGGCGAATAGTTCTGAAGCAGACTTGTCGACCGAAATTGCCAACACAGTAGATTCGATCAGCGAATCGGACATCGTTATTGACCAACCGATCGAAGTTTTCGACAACACAAATCCGCCGACTGTCGCCGATCACGTCACTAGCGAATCAAACGACACGCAGGCGGACGAAACGGACGAAGCAGAGTTGCCGACCGATATCCTGAACGCAATTGTTGCTGCCGACAACGCCAAAGATCAAGGGCTGACTTCGATCACCGAAGTACCCACGGAAACCGTATCCATTGATGAAACCGTGACGAGCGACGAAGTGCTGAACGCCATCAATCGCTTGAATCAAATTGCCTCGACGCATGGCAGTGACAGCCAAGATGAAACGGAAGTCAGTACGGAAGCCAGTGACACAGCCGCAGACACGGATTCGACTTCGCCCGACCTGAACTTGGAAGCTCCGACCCAAGTCGTTGCGGACCAAAACAAATTGACGGACGAAGCATCCGACAATGAAGCAGAAACGGGCGAATCAAATCAGGACGTAGCCTCAACGGAAAGCTCTGCGGGTGAAACAGACGCAGAAGATTTGGAGAAACAGCCTGAAACGACCTTTGTGTTTGAACTGCGCAATCCAGAAAAGAATCGTGTCGAATTGGCACTGTTAATAAACGGACAAGTGGTGCGTATTAAGCCAGGGGATTCGTACACCAGTTCTCAAGACAGCACCAAGTTGATTCGCATGCATCGAGGTCAAGGTCGAGGCGAAGTGAAGTACAAAGTTTCGTCGGGCGTCTTCGAAATTCATTCGGACAATCAGGGCTGGCACATTGTGCGTTTAGCGGAAACCGCCGAGATCTAGGCTAGACCGGCAAGGATGCCATTTTTTCTTGGACCGAGCTTCAGTCTAACGGCGATCAGCATCATCGTTCGTAGTCCCGGCTTTAGCCGGAATCTTTGCCTAGTCCCAGATGGTCTGCCGCCAGATTGCCGCCAGATTGATTACAGGCTGGCACCAACCGGTCAGTACGAGGATGATTCGACTGACTGGTAGCCGAACGAGATGGAACGCGGCATAATCGAAGGTTCGTATTCCCCATTCGAATCTTCGAAGTATCGCTGGTTTGCCATCGTCGTGTATGGATCACTTTGCATTGTCTGGACCATTCGGCTGAGCATGCTGCTGTATGCGGCGTTCTTGTGGTTGTCCGTTCGAGGTTCGAACGGTACGTCAGCGAGTACAAGTCGTTTGCGAATACTCTGGACCGCAGCCCTGATGGCGTATGTTTGCCACGTGATGGTTGCGTTTCATTTCTATCATCACTGGAGCCATCAGCACGCGTTTGAACATACCGCTCGGCGCACCGCTACCATGCTGGGATTCTCGTTTGGATACGGAATCTATTTTAGTCATCTATTCTTGATCATCTGGCTGGTGGACGTCGGCTGGTGGTGGCTGGCCCCGGGGACCTACCAACGGCGATCGAATTGGATTGGCCGATGGGTGCATTGGTTTCTGTTCTTTGTTGCAGTAAATGGCACAATTGTGTTCGAGTCAGGAGCGATCCGTTCGGCCAGCATGCTGTTCTTGTTTTTATGGGCAGGCCGAATTTTGTGGAGTTGGCAGTCACAATCAATTAGTACATGGAAGGCCACCATCATCGAATGAAAGTTGCCTATTTAACAGCCGGTGCGGCAGGTATGTATTGCGGCAGTTGTCTTCGCGACAACACGATTGCCAAGGCGATGCGGAAACAAGGCGTAGACGTGCAGCTACTGCCGACGTATACGCCCATTCGCACGGATGAAGAAGACGCCAGCCATGCGGAGGTCTTCTTCGGTGGCGTCAACGTGTTCTTGCAGCAGAAGTTTCCTCTGTTTCGCTATCTGCCGAAATGGTTGGACGGCATTCTGGATCGGCCCGGTTTTATCCGCTGGGCTACCAAGCGAAGCAGCTCGATCGATGCCAAGCAGTTGGGCGGATTGACCTTGTCCATGTTGCAAGGCAGCCGAGGTTTCCAGCGCAAAGAAGTGATACGGTTATGCGACTGGTTTGCATCTCACTTTCAGCCTGATGTGATCAACTTTACAAATTTCTTGATTGGCGGTTGCATTCCCGACCTGACGCATCGATTCGGATCGAAGATTGTGGTCACGCTGCAAGGCGATGATATCTTTCTGGAAAGCTTGCCCGAAAAATATCGGTTGCAGTGCATTGCCGAAATGCAACGGCTGGATCAGGACGTCGATGCGTACTTGGTCTTTAGCGAATATTATCGAGATTTCATGGTGGACTATCTGAAATTGCCCGTAGGAAAATTTCGCATTGTACCGTTGGGAATCGATCCGGCCGACTTCTTGGATATTCGATTGCATCACGTTGTGGATCAGCTTTCGCCATTCAAGCATGATTTGCCCACCATTGGTTATATGGCTCGTCTTGCTCACGAAAAGGGCTTGCACATCCTGATCGACGCTTACTTGCATTTGCGTCAAGAATTGAAAGTGGATGCCAAGCTGTTGTTTGCCGGTTGGCTGGGAGCACATAACCAAGCGTATGTGGATGCGGAATTTGCCAAGCTACGCCAGGCCGGATTTGAAAATGACTTTGCGTATTTGGGTACGGTCGATCGGCAGCAAAAGACCGATTTCATGAACCGCATTGACGTGTTGTCTGTGCCGACCGTCTATCGCGAACCCAAGGGCCTATTCGTGCTGGAAGCTATGGCTGCCGCGATTCCCGTTGTCCAGCCGGAACACGGCGCATTCGGCGAATTGATCTCGGCCACCAGAGGCGGGTTGCTATGTCAACCGAACGATCCGATCGACCTGGCGAAACAACTGGAACGCATCTTGACCGATCATCACCTGCGACACCAATTGGCCCAGCAGGGGCGAGCGGCCGTTCTAAATGCTTTTCATTCCGACACAGCCGCTGAACGAACGATTCGTGTCTTCCGAGAATTATTGAGGATGCCTACGTAGCGAGTCCCTGGCAAAGAGTTTGGAAAATGACCGTTGATATATCTGCAGGTCAACGAAGTGAATTAATGGCGTTGCCGCGAAGGTGCTCTGAATTTTGAATCACACGGGGCAAGTTGCGTTTTTTCCTAGCCCGAAACGTAAGTGCTCACCGTACCACACAAATGTTGTCGAAAAAAAATCATGAATCTGGTCCAAAGGCTTCCCATGCGGTGGACAGGTCGTGAACTCGCTGGAGTCCGATCCAAAGCGTTTGCGGGCCTGGGTGGGTGGACTTGCGAATCACATAGCCACCAAGCGATGCGACGAGTCGAATCATCTCGTTCAGCCGGGGCGGTGTCTGCGGAGGGTCCTTGCGTTTGATCGCCGTGTAGACGGCTTTCCATTCACAAGGTTCGAACACGACTTCACAATCCAAATCCGGGCATTCTCGGCCCAACCGACACAGATGCATGATTCGCCACGCCACAATCGAATACACCGCCAAACAATTTAAAATACGATCGATGGTTTCGAACTGTCGTTGTTCGACTCGGCAGCCGGTTTTTAAAGTCTTGAAGAAAATTTCAATTTGCCACCGAATGCAGTATGCCGAAACAATTTCCTGCACTTGCTCGGCGGTGTCGATCGGCATGGTGGTGATCAACAACCCGCAACCTGCGGGTGGATCGGCTTCTTCGACCAAGACCACATTGACAGTCACTTCCGGGAGTTTGCGATCGAACCGAGGAGGAGGTCGAAGGGTGACTGTTGTGGCACGAATTTCGACTTCGGCGACTCGCGCATCGCGTGGCTTGGAGCGTTTACCCTGTTTGTCTGGGGCAATTTTTGCTCGACGAGCACTCACATCGACTGAGCAAGTATATAAGCATGGCGTGGCTCGAACTTTGTCTAACCAGTTACTCTGGTCGGTCGTGGCGCGAGTTTGGCAAGCGCGTACCAACAATTGCAAGTTGTTTTCTGGCGTCTCATGCGATTCGGAAAACAGTTCGTAGATATCGGATTCACTGTCACCTACGCAAACACAAGTCGTTCCGGGACACGCTTTTGCCACTTCGCGAGACGCTCGGATTCCTTCGACCCAGCGGATACTTTCTTTTTCTTCGATGGGCGTTTCCTTTCGCTTCTTATTTTTCTCTGCCTTGGTCAGTTCTGTTTGCACTTCATCACGAGTCCAACTTTTCTGCCAGACCATTCCCAGCGGTATCGCGTTGAGGTCAAAGGCCTCAAGCGGATGTAGAAACGCGCCGCGACGAGCTTCCGAATCCATGGGACCAGCACCTCGCACTTGTTGTTCCGGTCGAGTCAAATCCAGTTCAGTCGTATCTTGCACCAAAAGGACCACATCGTGCTCGGCAATCCGTTTTCGCGTTGCTTGAAAATGGGGCTCGAGAATTTTATCGGGCGTGACTTTATCATTGTCAAAGAAACGATAGGCAGCTTCCATTTCGGCACGTCCGGTGGTCGCGGCGGGAATGCTCACGTTGGGATGACTGTCAAATTCTTCTGCGATGGTCCCTAATCTTTTGTCCAAACGCTTATCGCCAAAATTGGCACCAAGAACTTCATCCATAATCGAAACCGACATCGGTCGCCTCCTTGAAAACGTGAAGCAGCAAATTCATTCAACCGGCAAAACGCCACAGGGAATCATTCGCTGCTTGCACACTCCAAGTCCACCTCGCTAGCAAACCCGAACGCTCATAGCATTGACAGCACATTTGAAGACTTATGTGGTACGATGAGCCGTCTTCGCTGGGTCGCGAAGGGTCGGTACTACGGCCGCTGCTGACTTCTGTTCATGTGCGACACGAGTTGCCTCGGGTCGCCCCGGCTTTCAGTCGAAGTTACTTACTCCCAGGCACGGACCGAACAGATCTCCCCAGATAAGAGCGTGAATTGTCCCTGCACAAGCTCCGCATCTACCAATCCTCCGTTTCCGATTCGCCTTCGCGTTCTCACGCACGCTCGGCTAGAGCGACCGGCCTCATGCGGTTTCTGTACGTAGCCTCGCAGGTCTTGGCGAGATGCTGCCGGTTGCTACGCCGATCGAGCATCGCGGG
>JAGQOZ010000366.1 GCA_020426955.1 Planctomycetales bacterium | reverse complement strand
CAGGATCAATACCAAAAGCGTGCGAATTCGAAATTGAAAAAACCGCTGGAATTTCGCCTGCCGTTGTTTGCGTATGATTGACACGTTTCTAATACCTGAACCCAGATTGGAACGAAATGAAACGGCCGTTGCAGGTGTCAATATAATTCCCTGAGGTCCGGCCGGTCAAAAAAAGTTTTTGCCTCCGATTTGAATAAATAATTTCGCTTCCGTCGCCGCTGGGGGAAATCTGCGTAACCTGTGCCGATTGTATCGGTGCTGCTGAATTTTCGTTTAACAAATGTTTATTTGTCGTGTGATGTTTGAGCCGATCGCATTTAGAGACCGGATTTTGCCGATGCTGACGAAGAGCAGGATACTGGATCTTCGGAAACGCCACGCGGAATCAAGAAAATGCGTCAACAACGGACAGACTCGACGTGTTTGTGTCACCAGAATTTGCCGTGCCTGGCTTTTGTTTTTTTGGCGGTGGTGACATTGGTTGGTTGTCGTGGTCCGCAAGTCTGTTGTGATCGGCGAGATGTTTCGCGTGAACTGAATGGACGAGCGTTTTCGGATGTGGTGCCCGAGTCATGTCCGGGCGAAGTTTCTATTCCGCCGGTCGTAAATCTGGACGATGGGCTGACTCAAGACGAATCTGCGGCAATTGCCCTATGGAACAATCGTGATTTCTTGGCCACGTTGTCGAACCTGGGTGTTGCTCGAGGTGACTTGGTGCAGGCCGGCTTGTTAACGAATCCGCAGATGAGTCTGTTGTTTCCGCCGATCGGTACCAAACAACTGGAATGGACTGTCTTTCTACCGATTGATGCTTTGCTGCTTCGAAAGAAGCGAATCGAAGTTGCCGAAAGCGATTTGCAACGCATCTGTAATGAACTGGTGCAAAACGGTTTGAATGTTGCTCGAGATGCTCGTATTGCATTCGCTGATTTTCAGTTTGCCGTCGACCGGTACCAATTGGCGGCAGAAGCGGTCGAAGTGCGTGCCGGCATCGCGGAACTCGCCCAGAAGCGATTAGACGCAGGCGACATCGGCGAATTGGAGTTGATCACTGCTCGTGTCGATGCGAACCGTGCTCGAGCGGACGCAGCGGGACTTGAACGAGCGGTACGAATTGCCGAAGCAAAGCTCAGAAATGTCTTAGGCATCGTGACGCTTGACTCGCCGCTGTTTCCGGTTTCGCCAGAATCATTTCGCGTGCCGGCATTGGACGCTGACCTATTGGCTTCGGAGGCATTGTTGATTCGTCCAGACGCCAAGGCTGCCCGCGTCGCAGTGCAGGCAGCTAGGCACCGAGTAGAACTGGCGCAAAAATCGTTCTTGCGCATTGACGGCGTGGCCGATGGAAATAGCGGCGGAGCAGGACCGACAAATTCGGGGCCGGGACTACGGTTCGAACTGCCAATCTTCAATCGAAATCAGGGGCTGGTAATTCGGTCGCAATGGACCGTCGATCAGGCGAGCCACAACTACTATTCGGTTCGAGACAGAATTGTCACTGAAGTACGGACGGCCGTGGCCTCGGTGGAGCAAGCAAACGAAAGTTTGACGATACTTCGTGAAAGTGTACTTCCGCAGTTAGAAGATGCAGTCGAGATTTCTCGAGCGTCATATCGAGACGGTGGGGACGGTTATGTGCTAGTGTTGCAGTCGATTAGCCAATTCGTCGATTCGCGAATTCAAGAGCTGCAATTATCTGCAGACTTGCGTCGCGCATTGGCCGAGTTGGACCGAAGTGTTGGTCGCCGAGTTTTCACTGATGGAGAAGTCGAACATACATTGTCGTTGCAGTCGAACTTGAAGGACACGAATTCGCTGGATTTCGACTACGAAACGACCGCACCCGTACCGTATGATGATGGCTTCGTAGAAGAGTGACGAATCCAGTTGCCGCGTTGAACAACGAATTGAGCGTTTCGCAAAATGAAGACATGTATGTATAAACACGCCGGACAGTGGGTGGCGTCCAGTGTGACACTCGTGGTGCTGACCATGGGATGTGGAAAAAAGAATGTCGACATTGCCACTCATCCAAAAGAAAAACCGGCGACTGTCACCGCTCTGCCGAACGAAGCGAATCTCGCGGAAATTGAACTAACGCAGAAAGCCTACGACCGGCTCGGCATCACCACCGCAAACGCTCAGCGTCGAAGTGTTGCGAACGTTCGGCGTCTTGGCGGAGAAATCATGATTCCACCGGGCGAATCGGCCGTCATTGTGGCTCCGGTTGCAGGAACGGTTGAGCCGCCTGCCGATGCCGAAATGCCTCAGCCGGGAAGCCAGGTGACGGCTGGCCAGCGACTATTCAGTTTTGTTCCATTGCTAACGCCTGAACGATTCGTACCTACTCCCGCCGAGCTTGCTCAGATTGCCAATGCAAAAGCGTCGCTGGTTTCGCTGCAAATGACTGCGGATGGAGACGTTCGTCAGTTTGCCGAACAGGTTGCCGCCGCGCGAATTACATTGGAGCGAGCGGAACAGTTGCAGACGGATCGAGCTGGAAGTCAGCGAGCAGTTGATGATGCCAAGGCCCAACTGGCCATGGCCGAGGCGGGACTGAAGGTGGCTGGCGAGCGAACGGCGGAACTACAGCGTTTGGAATCGGGTATGGAATCGGGATCACCAAACCCGATCGCGTTTGATTCGCCCATTGACGGAACGGTTCGAAACATTCCCGTCACACTGGGACAGACGGTTGCCGCGGGCAACACGCTGTTTGAAATTGTGAACTTGGAAGAACTTTGGATTCGAGTGCCGGTGTACGTGGGACTATTGGACGATCTGCGCCATGACGGTTCTGTGGATGTAACTCGTTTTGGCAACGACGGCCAACAGGAGAAAATTTCCGCAACTCCCGTTCAAGCACCACCGGCGGCAGATCCGCTATCAGCCACGGCGGACTTGTACTTCAGCGTTCAGAACGCAGGGCGACGTTTTCGCCCGGGCGAGCGAGTTGCGGTTTCGCTCCCGCTAGATTCGGCAAGCGAATCCATTGTCGTTCCCGTGAACTCGATTCTCTATGACATTCATGGGAATACGTGGGTCTACGAAAAGCGCGCCGATCGGCGCTTTCGTCGAACTCGTGTTTTGGTGGAACGTACAACAGACGAATTTGCCGTTCTTACTCGCGGGCTGAACGAAGGAACGTCCGTGGTGGTGAACGGAACTGCCGAGTTGTTTGGAACTGAATTCGGGACAGGCAAATAGGCATGAGCTGGCTGATCTCTACTTCGCTGTACTTCCGCGTGTTGGTTGTCGCGCTGGCTGCTGCGTTAATTGTGATCGGGATTCGAACGGCGGACGATGTCCCATTGGACGTTTTTCCGGAATTCGCGCCGCCGATTGTCGAAATTCAAACGGAAGCTCCCGGCGTATCGACAGAAGAGGTGGAAAGCCTGGTTTCGGTACCCATCGAAAATGCGCTCAACGGAATTCCGTTTGTCGATACCATTCGTTCCAAGTCCGTGTTGGGCCTATCATCGGTACGTTTGATTTTTCGGTCCGGAACCGATTTGATCACGGCCCGGCAGTTGGTTCAGGAGCGACTTTCGCTGGTGGCAACCACACTTCCAACGGTGGCGCGGCGACCGATCATTCTACCGCCCTTATCGTCATTGAGCCGAGCGATGAAGATTGGCTTGACTTCAGACGAACTTTCGCAAATGGATTTGACCGTCCTGTGCAAATGGACCATTCGCCCGAAGTTGATGTCCATTGAAGGCGTGGCCAACGTGGCGATTTGGGGCGAATACGACCGGCAATTTCAAGTGTTAATTGATCCCGATCGACTTCGCGCGAATGGTGTTTCGTTGGGCGAGGTGACGTCGGCGGTGAGCAAATCGACTGCTGTTGGTTCAGGCGGATTTGTCGACGTAGCCAATCAACGTCTTTCGTTACGTCAGGCCAATGCTGTTTCGACTCCGGAAGAATTGGCAAATACGAATCTAGCATGGCGCAACGGAGTTCCGTTGCGGTTGGGCGATGTTGCCGACGTGAAGATCGGTTCGCCCTTGCCGATTGGCGACGCGGTGATCAACAACCAAAAAGGCATCATGCTGATTGTTGAAAAACAGCCGTGGGCCAATACGCTGGATGTGACTCGCAACGTCGAATCCGCCATGGCCGACCTGACGCCTGCCTTGAAAGGTGTGGAAGTTGACACGACGATCTTTCGACCGGCAACGTTTATCGAACGCGCTCTGGACAATCTGACGCATTCGTTGTTGATCGGGTGCGTTCTGGTCATTGTCGTGCTTTGTTTGTTTTTGTTCGATTGGCGAGCGGCGTTGATTAGTTCAACGGCCATTCCGCTGTCGTTGATTTCGGCCGTGATGGTTTTGTATTACCAAGGCGGAACCATTAACACTATGGTATTGGCGGGGTTGATCATTGCGCTGGGTGAAGTGGTGGACGACGCCATTATTGACGTTGAGAACATCCAGCGACGACTCCGCTTGAATCGCTTGTTGCAGAACCCCTTGCCGGTGTTTCAGGTGGTTCTTAATGCATCCATGGAAGTGCGCAGTGCCGTGGTTTATGCCAGTATCATTGTCGTACTGACGCTGGTTCCGGTGTTTTTCCTGGAAGGTTTGGCCGGGTCCTTTTTTCGTCCGCTGGCTGCGTCGTACGTCCTGGCAATTCTGGCGTCGTTGGCTGTGGCACTGACGGTCACACCGGCCATGTCCCTGATTCTGTTGCCTTCCGCCAAGAACGTCCAACGAGATGCACCCGTCGTTCGCATCTTGAAGCGAATATATGGTGGGATCCTCCCTGTGCTGATTCGACAGATGCATTTGTCGTTGGTGTTGGTCGTTTGCATGATCGTGGGCGCTGCTGCGGCGATTCCTTTTTTGGGCGAAGAATTGTTGCCCAAATTCAAGGAGACCGACTTCTTGATGCATTGGGTGGAAAAGCCCGGGATTGGTATCGAATCGATGAATCGAATCACCATTCGTGCCAGCGAAGAAATGATGGCAGTCAACGGAGTTCGTAACTTTGGCGCGCATATTGGTCGAGCGGAAGTGGCGGATGAGGTTGTCGGGCCTAATTTCACCGAACTGTGGATCAGCATCGACAAAGATGTGGACTATGACAGCACCGTCGCCAAGGTGCAAGAAATTGTCGATGGGTATCCCGGTCTGTATCGTGATCTGCTGACCTACCTGACGGAACGAATTAAGGAGGTGCTGTCTGGCGCCAGCGGTTCGATTGTTGTTCGAGTCTACGGGCCAAATCTGGATCAGCTACGCGCTACCGCCGACGAAGTCAAACATGTTATGGAAGGGATTGACGGCGTTTCGGGACTAAAGGTCGAGCAACAGGTGTTGGTTCCGCAGATTGTGGTGCGAGTTCGTAGTGACGATGCGATGGCGTTTGGTTTGACTCCGGGCGACATTTCGTCAGCTACAGCGTTACTGGTTAATGGTGTACAGGCGGGCGAAATATATCAGGATCAAAAGATTTTTCGAGTGGTTGTTTGGGGTGACGAATCGATTCGGCGAGATGTTGTCGCCTTAAGAAAACTGATGATTGATTCACCGTCCGGAGCTCAGGTTGCACTCGGTGACGTGGCTGACATTTCGATCGAACCGGCGCCCAACGTGATTGCTCGAGAAGGCGCGTCGCGAAAGATTGACATCTATTGCAATGTCTCCGGACGCGACTTGAGTAGTGTGGCCACGGACATAGAAACGGCGGTGAAAGGCAACGTCGAATTTCAACAAGGTTACCATCCTGAGTTTCTTGGTGAATACGCCGAGGCCACAAGTGCTCGACGCCGCTTGCTATTGCTTTCCGTGTTCTCCGTGGTTGGCATCTTCCTGTTTTTATATGCCGATTTTCAAGCGTTTCGCCCTGCGTTCCTCATCTTTTTGACTCTACCATTCGCACTGATTGGTGGCATTGGCGGTGCGTTCTTGGCGGGCGGCGTGATTTCGCTCGGTTCGCTCATTGGCTTTGTGACGGTCCTGGGAGTCGCGGCCAGAAACGGCATTATGATGGTCGATCATTTTCGCCACTTGGAACATGAAGAGCGGATGCCCTTTGGCCAAGAACTGATTATACAAGGCGCGTCCGAACGACTTGCTCCTGTTCTGATGACCGCGCTGACAACTGGACTGGCCCTGGTTCCAATCTTGGTGGGAGGTAACATTCCCGGACACGAAATTGAATTTCCCATGGCGTTTGTCATCCTGGGCGGTTTGACGACATCCACGCTGCTGAACCTGCTAGTGGTTCCGACCTTCTATTTTCATTTGATGCGAAATCGAGTGACGAACTAGTCAACATTTTAAGCGCAAAC